>NZ_JAUBTU010000050.1:0-49770 GCF_036705085.1 Microcoleus sp. B6-A1 | reverse complement strand
GAGCTGATTTTCTCTGTTTGACCCTCACGAGTGAGTGTCAGTAACATGATACCTCATCTTTCAGAGAAAGGCTATAGCTTTTTACTAAATTCATCTAGCAACAGTTGATTAAGTTTTACCTGTGATTCTTGGTTAAGGGTGTCAATATCACTACGCAACTGTAATAGTCGGCTATCCAGTGAGCACTCATCACCATGTCGAAACGCATACTTTTTATACTCAGCAATTTTGGCATTTTTGTTCGCTAAAATCTGCTGATACTCTGAAGTCGCTAGTAGTTCTAACAAGTCACCTTGTAAAGCTGTAGGCTTAGATAAGGTTTTCTGATCATGGGTAGAGGATTTACTCTTTTGACTCAACCTGTTAAAACCGTCTCCATCAACTCGGATTAAGCCTATCAATGAATTTCCGGCCATGATATTAAAGTCTATATTTGGCAGTGGCTCTAGCTCATTGACCTTTCTGGCAGAAGCTACCAAAGCTAGAAAAAGTCTGAGCTTGGCAATTTCAGTCGCTTCCTCCATGATGTCCACTCCGTAGAGGTTATCACTGATAATCCGCTTCTTGATGTAGTAGTCAATAGAAGTATGTTTATCCGCTTCCTCAAACCACTTGGCAATATTCGGCTGTTCTACGAGCTCACGGGCTTGGCTAACTATAGTTGTATAAACACCGATGAGAGTTTTCATCGCTGCGACAAGAAATGCCCCCGAACCACAGGCAGGGTCAAGCAAAGTCAAATTGGGTAGAATTTGATTGAGTAGGCGATCGCATAGGTCGGCATCTAATCTCAATAGCAGTTCATTGATATTGCTAACACCTTTACGCTCCGACTTGTCTAAAATCAGCTTATTGATGGTGCGATCGCATAGATATTCGGTGATTTCCGGACGGGTATAGTAAGCGCCAAACTCTTTCTGGTTAATGTATTTCTCAAAGATGTAACCCAACACATCGGGGTTAATCTCGTCATCCTTGCCAGCAGGGGTATCGTCTAAGTTCCATGAATATCTAGAAAATAGGCTGAGAACTTGCTCAAATGCGTGATCGCTAATTTGGATATCAGGATATTTCTGCTCTAGGTTATGGGGTAAAAATAATCCACCGTTGAGATAGCGAATTTTACCGATACGCTGTTTAATTGGTTCGGGTCGTTCCGATTCAGGTTTGCCAAATCCTTCAAAAAATAGTGGCTTTAGGAAGTCAACATAGAAGCAGTCTAATTCCTCTTCTTTGCTAGCTTTGAGTTTATTTTGTAAATATTGTTCGTCGCCATTGTCTAAGAAATATTTGCGCTGTAGGAAATAGACAAACATGAGACGGTTCAACAGAATAGACGCATACCAACGGCGATCGCTCTCATTGTCCTCTATGCCTTTACCCTTAATCTGGCTAAGAAAATCTCCATGTAGTGACTGGAACTTCTGGAAAAACTCTTTAGTTACTCGCTCGATATCGAAGCTTTCCTTGAGTCGTCTTGCCGCATTTAAAACTGAGATATTGCCTGACTCCCAATCTTTGAGATCAACAACCAAAGCGCCTAGCTTGCTAAGAAACAAGTCTCCGGACTGACCTTTGACATACAGATGGTCGCGGCGATATTGCTTATTGCCTTCTCGTTTTACCCAATACCACAGACTTTTTCTGCGATTGCCATCTAGGAAAATCAACAGGTTCTCTAAGTAGAGTTTAGAAATTTCTTTTTGCAGATTGGCTCTAATTTTTGCATCAGGTATCTCGCCATTATCAGCAGTTATTTCTAAAATCATCACCCCTGCTAATTCTGCAACAGCTTGGCGATAAAAGGTCTTACCTTCAAATTCAAACGATATAGCCTCGTTGCTTGGTGGTGATGACCATCCTAGTTCTTCAATAAATAGACTGAGAAAATCAAATTTCTGCAAGTATTGGCGCGACTTGTTTAAGTTAAGAGGCATAACATTAACCTTTGTATAGACCTAGAGAACAAATAATTTGCGGTTCGTGGTGACGAGCATCTTCAGAAATGATGCAGAGGCGATCGTCCTTGCGTATATCCAAAACTAGATTTGCCAACTGCTCATCATCAATGCCATCTTTAAACTTTCGGTTAAGCGTATCGATCGCCGACTGGCGCAAAGGATAGCGATAAATCTCTTCTACAGCCTTCGGCAAGTCTGGTAAGACCAGCAAAGGGTTTTTTACTTGTTCATGCTCCACATAGCGTTTAAGTCGTTCATAGGCTCGAAATCTTGCACTCTTGGAACTGCCTAGAGAACCCCCTGTATCTTTTTCTTCCTTGACCAGCATCTTTGTCCCGCTGGCAACCAGAGCGTGATGTTTTTCATCTCTGGGGATTGCAGGGGTATCGGGCTCGCAAGCGGCTAATCTCAGAATAGCTAACTGAGACTGGGTAACGCTCTTACCATTGTGATCCACATAGGCTAAGGCATCGTTACCCTCAGCCGTGCGGACATAAATCATTACCCCTTCTGGCTTGGTGGGTTCGGGACTATGCGATCGTGTTGAGTAGGAAACATTAGGCAGCGACTCAATAATTTTCTTGAGTTTCGGATTTTTGTCAGTGGCATTTTTCCAGATTTGGAAAGCTTCAGAAATTAGATCGACCTCGTTATCATCATCGCTCTCGTCATAGATACCAGACTTCTCGTTATACAAGTCCCTAACGACTCGCGCCTCGTCATCTTCAAAGAATGATTCATCAGTACCGACAACTTCAGCATTTTCTTCAAGGCGCTTGCGGAGTCGGCTTCTGAGTTTAATTAAATCCTCTACACCGTCGGCGGGTAAAAATGAATAACAAAGAATTTGCTCTGAGTCCTGCCCAATACGGTCGATCCGTCCTGCCCTTTGGATGAGTCGGATAATTGCCCAGGGCAAATCGTAATTAACAATGATGTCGCAATCCTGTAAGTTCTGGCCTTCACTAAGTACATCAGTGGCAATTAAGACCCGTAACTCGCTAACAACCACACCTAAGCGGCTATTACTTTTTGGACTAAACTGATAGGCAAGCTCGGTAGGATTTTCGGTGCTACCCGTAACTGTGGCAAGTTTATCAACACCAAATTTCGTTAGCTGCTCCCCTAAATAGTTAGCAGTGTCAGCAAACTGCGTAAATATCAGCACCTTGTGATCGCTATGGTCAACTGTTAGCAATTTAACCAGTGTTTCCAGCTTGCGATCTTTGCTGGCTTGCCACTCTGGACATAGGTTAATTACCTGAATTAGTGCCTGAGCATCGAAAAGCAAGGCATCTTTTAAACCTTTTTTAAACAAGTTTGAGCGAATCCACTTGAACCGTTTTTTATATTTCTTGGCATACAGTTCATAGACCAACTTGGCGCGTTTTTCATAATCGCCTTTAGCATGGTATTCCACGTCGCTACCGATGTTATCGCCTTCAGCTTCAACATCGCTGTCTGTCGATACCAATGAATCCGAGTCCTCATCAACATTTTTGGTATCTAAAAGCTCTGCATTCTGCGTACCGATGGGAATATTTAAATCATTGGTGATTGCATACAGAAAAATATAATTTCGCAAAATGTGGCGATCAATTGACAGTAAAAAGGCGACACCACTGCTTTCTAATCGTTTAAATAAGTTGGTTCGACAGAAACCCATTAAGCGCTTTCCTGCACGGGACAGGCTATCGAGAATCTTCTGTTCTGATTCAGTTGGCGGTTTGACAGGTTTATGAATCGCAAATTTACCTAGCCCATATCGCGGTAAATTTAGAGTGTTAATTACATCAACTACGCGATCGCTATAAAGCATCGAGTATGGGTCATCCGTAGCATTATTAATCGAAAATTTCGCAGTTTTTGGTATGCGATTGGGAAAATAGGATTTTTCGCCATTGGGGAATTCTAAATATTTGCGCCCTGATTCATCGGTTAGAGCATAGTTATTTTTAATGAAACTGCGGGTACGTCTGACCATAAACAGTTTCATTAAATCGCGCCAATCGTCGGGTTCTTGGCTAAAGTCAAAAGCTTTTAGCGATCGCACATCAGCTTGGTGTTTTTTTCTAAACTCTAATTCTCCACCAATTGCATCTATGTACTTCTCAGGTCGGATGCCTAAATTCCGATCCTCTGCGATAAACAATTGGAACTGTGAAGAGAGATCGAGATAAGTTTTGTTATAGGGCGTTGCCGTCAGCAAAATACATTTGCTTTCGTTGGTTTCGATATATTCTTGAATGGCGCGATAACGCTTACCCTCTCGGTTTCTCAAGTTATGGCTTTCATCAATCAGTACGACCCGATAGCGACGCAAGTCTTTTAATTCATTTTGTACGCAACTAATCGACATTACCTTAGCAATCAATCGATACTTAGATACATAGTCGTCCCACATCGCCACAAGGTTCTTAGGACAAATAATCAGAGTTTCTAGGAAAGAATCATCTTGTAAAACCCTTGCTAGGGCAGTGGCGATCATTGTTTTGCCTAAGCCCACAACATCGGCAATCATCACGCCGCCGCGTCTGTTTACATGACGGGCTGCAATTTTGACGGCTGCTTCCTGAAAGTCAAACAGCTTAAACTCCTTGGGTAAGCGATATTCATTTATCCCTGCCCTTGCTTCTTGCGATAGGTGGTAAACCATCTTTAGGTAAATGTGATAGGGAGGCGTTAATTCTTCCTTAGCCCAACTTTCATCAATAATTTCTCCTAATTCTTGAGAGATATCAACACAAAATCTATCTGTCCATTTGTGTTCAAACCATTCTTCTAATGTCTCCGTAGCTACATGATCGTTAACATCTATGTTCAGTTCACCTTGTTTCGATAAACCAGATAGAGTTAAGTTACTACTTCCTAAAAAGGCAATACGGGGCGTTTTCTCTGGAACGTAGACTAAGTAGAGCTTGGCATGGAGAGTATGACGGGCAAATAACTTAACGGTGACTTTTCCCGCCTTTAACTGAGCGCTTAATCTCCGTAATGCTGCTTCATCTTGGTTATTTGGTGCGCCTAAAGTTAACTGCGATCGAAACTCCTCAACGTAGCGGCGTTTGATTTTGCTGACTTCACTAAGAGAAATTCGATCTTCTTCATTGCTAAGACTAAGCAAATTCTGTAATTCATCTTTGGGCAAAGTTTGCATCCCCACAAGTAACCGACATCTTGCGTTTTCAGTTCCTGCAAACTTGTCGATTTTGTCCTCAATGGATCGCCATCCCCTGAGATTGACATAGCCAACGCAGAAATCAGCCCGAATCGCAACGTCAAGGGTATCGCGCAATTCTGGCAATAACTTTTTCTGCATATTGTCAAAAATTCTTGGCATTATTTCTATCTCCTTACCTGTTGGTCTTTCTCTAATAAATTCTTGTAGATTTGATAGAACTGCTTCGTCAGTTTTTCAACGTCAAACGCTTCGCACTGAGTTTTATAAAGTTCTAAAGGAGTTTGATTTTTAGCGACAATGACTTCTAATCGGTCGCGGTCATAGGCTGTGGAGTTAGTGCGATCGATTAATAATTTGCGGATGCTGGCCTTGACATTCATCTTTTCGTCAAAGGTTTTGCGGGGATTAACCAGCATCAGTTGGTTGTAATTTTTGGCTGCCAACAATAGAAATTCGGTACCACGTCTGCCCAATTGAGACGCGATCGCTTTCATCTGAGTGCTGGCTGTACTGGGAGAAACCCACTCATTAGGCTCTAGCTGAAACAGTAAAACTTGTAAAGTGGCATTTTCTTCGTTAGCTATGAGGTATGTTTCAGTAATTGCTTCTGCATTCCGAGGCCCTAACTGGAGGTCGTCTATGTTAAGAGGTTGAGCTTCGGCAACATAGCCCAATTTGTAAAATATGGATGCTATTCTTTCGGGGCTATCTATAGTTCGTAAATCGTCAAGTTGTAACAACCTCTTTGGCATAACTTTATTTATCTAAAGTTCACATCGAATTGTGATGCTATTTCCTCAATCCCTTTCATCACCAATAGTAATGGAAATAAAAATCTTTTTCCCATCTACGGGCATTAGAAAGCACTACCCCTAAACGAAAGGCGAATTGTGTTGGGTCAGTCCAGAGCTTTTCCTTACTTGGCAGATAAATTGTTGAATGTCTGCCTTAGTTTGCATGGGTACTATCAATTAACATGAGTACCTAACTATATATCATCTCACTAGGCAAATGGTCGCGCCTTCAGAAAGCTTAATACCTTGAATTGCCTTTCAGACACGATCGCCACCAAATCCGCTACATCAAATTCGTCCGCGTCGATCGCCATACCCCAATCACAATCAACGCCCGGTGACTCCCAACCGATTGCCTGTTGAATCCGATCACCCCGTGTCGATCGCTCTGATGCCTTGCGTATCTGGCACGACTACCAAAATGCACAATCTCGCAGGTTGTGGTGGCTGTTGGGGTGATTGGATGGTTGGCACGGTCGGAGCGCTGCCACGGCAGCCACGATTCGCAGGTCTAGCGCTGTTGCCACGGTCGGAGTGTTGGTCGGAGTGTTGGCAAGGTTGGAGCGGTTGCGGGTCTAGCTTTTTTACGTTAAACCTTCAGATGTATAGGGTTTCTTGGTCAGGTGAGATATATCATTCTTATGTTCAAAAATCTTGGGGTTCGTCTAATCTTCACTGTCGGAGTTTTCTTTCCTTCTTTTTCTGGTGGGAGTGTCGCTAGTCCGTTGCTCCAAGTTCAAAATCCCAACGCATATCCAGAGGCTGACAAAAATGGAGACTACCGCATTGTCAACGGAAATAGTGGAGTCATGCCTTGGGTGTGGGAAGCCGTAGATCCAGAAGGTTTGAATGTTCGCTGTCAAGATAGGACTGGTCCGAGTAACCGACTGGATATGCTTGAGTTGCCAGTTGATAGGATTATGCCACCTGGAGAAAGATTTGATACTGTTGGAATTTCTCTTGACCGGCGGGGAAAACCTTGGCTATGGGTTGGTACTTCATTCAGTCGATTTCGCTGCTGGGTCAGAGCTAATACAAACTACGTCCGACCGATTCAAAGAATTAATCGCAACCTATAGCATTTCTCACTATATTGAGGTATGTTGAATTTCTTTAATGGTAAAGTTTTTAGATTCAAAAATCTCCCTCATGTGACTAATAACCGCTATAAATGCTTGATGTTTTTAAGAAGCTGGCACTTACAGAAAACCCGTCACAGTCACAGTGTAGCGGGTTTAAAGGTTTTAAAGGGTTTATATCAATTGCGTGATTGTTGGATAGAGCGAGAAACATTTCCAATTGCTTCAACAGCGTTTTTGTTTCCTAAATTAAACGCTAATGCCCGCTTGAAATTGACTAATGCAGTTTGGTATTCTTGCTTTTTCACTGCCGTGTATCCTAAACTCATGCAGGTTTGGAAAGTTGGGCAATTACCTCGTATTTCCATCACGTAAGGTTCGATAATGTTAATTTGGGTAAATGCTTTTATATCTTTCGGTTTGAGGAGTAAAGCTTGTTGAAAATAGCTGAGAGCCTGAGCAGCATTTGAATTAAGCTGTTTTTCTCCCCGATTAATACAGTCGTTATACGTTAAGCAAATGCCTTCTGACCCATAACCAGACGAACCAGACCCGGAACCGGATGAACCAGACCCTGAACCAGGGGAACCAGACCCTGAACCAGGGGAACCAGACCCTGAACCCGAATTGTGACAATGGTATCCACTGCTACTGTTATGACATCCCTGGGCATTAGTGCCACCTGAGTGTCCCCAGCTATTTTCTGTGAGTGAGACAGTAAATAAAGCTAAAAAACTTACAGTTAGGGCTTTAGATACTTTGCGATTGATTTTCATGGGATTTTATTTAGGTGTGATATTGCAGTCAAACAAGCCGTAGATGCAGCAGAATCAAGAGCGAGTTGCGATCGCGTTTCGATCACCCTATAGCGTCTCGCATAAAAATCTACCTCTATCTCTACCTTAATTCCCTTTTTGCTTTGATACGTCTGTACAAACACGTAGTTGTAGAGGTTTGACGTTCTGAAGCAGGAAATTGGTATTTCTCAGTCTAGAACTTGAAACTGTTACGGCTAGGTCAGAATCTGACGGGGTAACAACCCCATCAAAAGCTTTATAAAATCAAGGACATAGCCCTCAAACCCGGTGAAAGAATAGGAGGTTATTACGCCTAATTTTCATCAAATGAGAAAAGACTTAAGGTAACGTAGATAAGCTGGAAAGCATATTGTAATAAAATTTAAGCTTTCAATCTCTACTATCCATGCTCTTATTAAGACCTCAAGGCAATCTAGCAGAAACTTAAAGACTAAATCACTGAGAATTTAATAACTGTTGCCAATTCAGATTCATTAATACTATCTTGCTTTACATCAGCCAAAAGTTTCAGAAATAGCACTCGCTGTTTTCCAAAAAGTAAGCACTGTATATCAAACCAGCACACATAAATATCTAAAATTCTGATAGTCGTCTTGGGAGGCTTTTTTTACGCCTCACCGCTCATGCCTCCCACACTTCTTTGAACTCAGAACTCGATCGCTCCAAAATCGATCTGCGACCGTCGCTCTAAATCTTGCCTTCAAACCTCTGATGCCAGAGGATATACCCCGACACGGTAATAACCAGAGTGATGCCTCCTCCTACCCAAGCCAGCATAGGATTGTAACCGCTACGGCTGAGGGTCTGCATCCATAGATGGGTGCGATCGGAGGATATTAACCAATCTGCGACGACCGGAAAAACATACATCAAAGATGCACCAACGATAAGCCAGCCCACCATAGAGGCGAGGAGAAAAATAGTTTTGGCTGTAGATTGGCTACCCATGAGCAATTGCGGTAAAGAACTAACTTTGAGATTAGCAAAGTATGTCAGCACAGGTATAGCCCGAGACGGTGGGCGATGCAAGCGTGAAACTGTAAAATTGATTTGAAGCGAAAGTTAAAGGGCATTGCTGATTTAGGGTATGAAAGGCTAAATATGCAAGTCAGAGAAACCAGTATCCACAAAACTACGGGATTTTCAACTTATTGTTTTCATACCCTGATTAAGCAAGGCCCTTGACTTTAGAGTTGTGGGACTAAATACCTTACAGCAAATTTAATTCTGGTAAGCCAAGTTAATGATCTTCAAGTCCCCCTTTTGTTAGCGTAGCCTGTCCAAAGGACATAGGGGGACATAGGGGGATTTAGGGGGATTTAGGGGACTCGCAGCACCACTTATCTGAACGCAAACTGCTGTTAACTTCTGACCCAGAGAGACTTGGGCATCAAGCAATGTAGATGTTTTGCTCCCGGCTCTATTTTGCCAATCCGTGCATCCATAGCTAAACTGGCAAGGGAATAGGCATCAAGGGGTACAAGTCCTTTTAGGGTCTGCATTCTCTCAATAAGACTCATAGCCGCCATGTTCATAGCCTGCATTGCATCACCATCGATGGCATGGGTGACAAAACTATCTGAGGTATCAGTGGTAGGGTTAGGGGCAAGGACTGGAGTTGGTTGTTTCGGTAACATGCAATAGACCCCTTTTAGTTGATTGACCACCTCTGCTACTCGACAATCACCGTAGTTTGCCATGTATTGACGAGCTTCAGTAGTGTTTAAGCCTTTAGATTCAGCAAGAAATTTTAGGGTTTCTTCTTCCAGAATATCGATCGCAATATTGAGGTCTCGATCATAACCCATCGTTATCCAATGAGTATCTGACTCAATCCGTGGCCAAGTCAGGCGTTTACCCTTAATTACTTCTACAGTCAGGTTCAGTTCATTAAAGGCAGACTCGATCGCTGTTAAATTAATCTCACCATTACCTTGCACCGCATGGGAATCCCCAGACCACAATAAAGCTCCATCCACAAACACTGGTAAGTAAATCGTTGTGCCTTCTACTAATTCTCTACAGTCGAGGTTTCCGCCAAAAGGTCCAGGGGGTACGGTGCTATATTGTCCACTTTCAGGCCTCGCCACCCCAAGAATACCGGGGAACGGACGCACAGGTAATTCAATTCCCGGCAAAAATTCTGTTACCCCACGCTTGAGGTCAAGGAAGAAATGTTTTACTTGGGGTTCCGGGAAGCTAGTTGGGAATTGCCCTAGGGCAAGATTACCCGGCAGGTTCCAGTTGGAGCCATAGGTACGAGGCACAATCCGATTAATTTTGACTTTGAGAGTATCTCCGGGTGCTGCGCCCTCTACAAAGATCGGCCCTGTAATCGTATGGGGGCCACGACCGGGATTATTTACCCGCAGTCTAGTAATTTCTTCGATCGATACCCCCGGCAAAACTTGATTCATGGAAGCCATCATGGTTTCCATGACAACGGTGTCCCCTGATTTAATCCGAGCGCGGGGTGTCTCTGCATTATTAAACCAACCCCATTGGACTGTTTCATCATTGGCTGGCAGTAAGTACACACCACCCTGATACTGTCCTACATATCCTTCCTGTAAAGCTGCCATTTCCGATCGATTGGTTGGAGTTTGAGCAATCAATTTATTTGGTAACAAGGTCGCAGCCGCAGCTACAGTCCCACCAAGAAGAAAATCACGTCGATTCGGCATAGCTTGCTTTTTTATGGTAAATGTCTGTAATCCCCTGATCCATCTAGATCAAAGCAAATATATTATTCAGGCTTATTCTTTGAGAATTTGTTATCTAAAATACAAATAGCTTAGAAAAGGAATAAACACTCACCATAAATCTATCTTAAAGCTGACAGATTTTGAGCATATTTACATCTAATGTCTGAAAACATAAGGAAAATGGCATAAGCTGGTTCAAGGCTTGGAACGGCTTATGCTTCATCAGAATAATCACAATTCCTGACAGTTCGAGATTTTTCTGTTGGCAATGCCGTTGGTACAAAGTGAACGATTTTATAATTGTCTAAACGACCATTTTTCTACTGCGATGCGTTGCTTTTTAGGGGTTGCTAGCACGTTTTCTGGCTTCTGACGCTTTGATATCATAACCGGAGTTAGGATTAGCTTGGTGCAGTTGCATTAACAGGTCGATATAAAATTTGTAGTAGTCCTGTACTGTGGCAAGGTATGAGCTGCGACTTTCTGGGGTGGCTATTTTACTGCGGAGATTTTCAATTAATTTGAGAGAGGCTTCAATATCAGTGAGAGCTCCGGTAAAATTGCCTAGCGAGCGTTTGACAACAGCCATGCTGTAAAGAATGAGAGCTTCTTCCTCGGTTGCACCGATTGCTCGAAAAAGAGGAAGGGACTGGTTGTAAGACTCTAGCGCTTTCTGGTTTTCTCCCAAATTGAAGTATAGTAAGCCGATGTTGGTAAGCGTAAAGGCTTCCACACGGAAATCGCCTATAGCCCTGCTGAGGGGAAGGGACTGGTTGAAATACTCTAGCGCTTTTTGTACTTCTCTCACCTCATTGTATAGACCGCCGATGTTGTTTAGGGTTAGAGCTTCCCCACGGCGATCGCCTACTGCCCTTCTCAAGGACAGGGACTGGTTAAAATACTCTAGCGCTATGTAGTATTCTCCCAATTCTGCGTATAATAAGCCGATGTTGTTGAGAGTAACGGCTTCCCAACGGCGATTGCCCACTGCCCGACTCAGGGGAAGGGACTGCCTGTAATACTCTCTTGCTTTTTGTTTTTCTCCCAACTTATTGTACACTAAGCCGATGTTGTTAAGGGTGATAGCTTCTGCATTGCGATCGCCCACTTTCTGACTAAGGAGAAGGGATTGGTTGAAATACTCTTTTGCTTTTTCTTTGTCTCCCAAATTTGCGTATACTAAGCCGATGTTGTTGAGAGTAGTACCTTCCCCACGGAGATCGCCTACAGCCCTGCTCAAGGGAAGGGACTGATTGAAATACTCTAGCGCTTTCGAGTTTTCTCCTAAATCTGCATACCTTAAGCCGATATTGGTGAGGGAAATAGCTTCTTGTTTGCGATCGCCCACTCCCCGACTCAGAGCAAGAGACTGGTTGTAATATTCTAGCGCTTTCTGTTTTTCTTCCAACTTATAGTAAACCTCACCGATATTGTTGAGGGTAATAGCTTCTTGCTTGCGATTACTCACTCCTCGACTCAGGGGAAGAGACTGATTGAAATACTCTAACGCTTTCGAGTTTTCTTCTAAATCATCATAGACAACGCCAATCCTGGTGAGGGTGCTAGCTTCCCCATCCCGATCGCCCACTGCCCTAAATAGCTTTAATGCTTCTTCATATTTGACAATCGCACTTCTTTTTGCTTCCGTTGTTCCTTGTTCTTCGAGTTTCTCTGCTTCTCCATATAGTTTTTGGGCAGCGTCGCTACTGTTAGTTTGTGCAGTTTGTACAACTTTACCAACGGGCACGGCTGTCACTGGCTGACTTAGCTGAACCGAAAGTGCAATCAAAAGACTAGCCAAAAACCATTGAGAGCGATCGAACATAGCCACCCCTTTTTTGTTTTTGTCAATCTTAACCCTCTTCTGTCACTCCTGCTAGAGAATAGCTAAAAGCCCCAAACTTTGTTGGGTGCTGCTTGGGTGTACGGACGGAAACAATGCTTCAACAGTATTGCTATTTATTGTTTTCCGATAGTGAGAAAAAAAAGTTAATCACTAGCTCGTTTAGTGTAAAGGCAGGAAGAAGTCAGGGTGATAGAACCTCAAGCTTTCTGAGCATCCCGCATCCTTCGATTTCCGTGATAAATGGCTGAAATACCTGCGGTTTTCGGTTGGTCAGTAATGAGCAAGTCTTCTGTTAGATTCTACGTTTTAACCCCTTCAATTATTTTCTAAAGCCTCTGTTTTCTCTAGCTCTATTTGTAAAAGGAACACGATAGGCTGCCAAAACATTTTTAGACAATAATCTAAGAACTTCCCAAGGACAATCTAACAAAGTAACAGGCAAACATTTTTGATATACCCACTCCCAAAAACCAATTGCTTCTCCCTCAACTCCTGCTGTTGCAGTATCAGGCATTTCAACACCATAGCAGCTACAAATTTCTGGCCATTTAGAATAAGGGGCAGATGGATATAATATTTTACCTTCTATAGATGTTGGATAATAAATTTTGCCAGCTAATACACCTTCAGGAAAATACATAACTTCGTCCATAATCATTATGACGCCGTTATCCGGTACATCTTCCATAGTAAATTCAGTGCCATCACTTGTGAAGCGCTTATCTAATTGGTTGTATTTTTTCAGTTTTTTAGACTGTTTGTCAAACCCTTTAAATTTCATAATTTTATTTTTTGTAATTCGACGTGGCGACCGAAAGCCCAAGCTGTCTCCGCCCACAGCTTACGGTTGTAAGTTAGTTTTTCGCTAACCCAGTGTATCAAAATAGTTCAACCTTCCAGGTCAGCGCCTGAGAGGTTGAATTCACCACTTGGGACTAAAGCTTGAGACAATCTTGATATCCCTAACAAAACTGCAAACTCATGAAAATTCCATCATGGCCCGCGTGGTTTCCTCATCCTATCTCATGTTTGAGGACGATCGCACTAACCGTAACCTATGGCAGTACCTCAAATTTTTTAGCGAAGTTAATACCAATATCAGGCATTGTTTTTTGGTTGTTTGCAAGTTGGGCGGTTTCAGCAGCGTGGATGACTGTTTACCATCACTGTCTTACAGGAATTTCCTTTTGGGCAGCGCCTCGGTATCCTCAATCTTTTCTGGGTCATCAAGAGTTACACCGAAAAAATGCCACTACCCAGCCTGTTAAGGCATGGAACAAACCAAACTGGGACTCTTTGAGAGAGGGAGTCAACGCCCTCATCGCTTCTCTAGTAGCAACAATAATTACTCTAACTTGCCTGGTTTGGCTTTTTTATGCGGCAGCTCCAGAGGGAATTGAAGAAGGTCAAATACACAATGCTGTAACTTATCAAGTGTTAAATACGGTCGCAGCGCTTATCAGTGCTGGTATGACTGGTGCAAAATTCAACCAACCGATAACCGAGGTATTGTCTGAACAAGGCTTTGAACCGCTGGTAAATGCTTGGTTTATTGTATTTTGGCTGTGGGTTGCTTCGGTGCTTCTACTTTATCAGTACGATCTGTGGGCCCGTCAGCGAAAAGCTGCCAAGCAAGAAAGGCGATCACAAAATTCCACTGCACCTGCAGCAAAGCAAAAAAAGCGATCGCCTGTTGCCAAAAACTTACCCGCTCCAAATCCCATAGAACAAGGGCTCAACCAACTGAGCGCCGATGCTGGAGCAACTCGGATGCGACCTGTGAGGCCAGCGGCCCCCGAAGTTGCTGACTGGTACGTGTTCCGCTCTGGTAAAGCCGAGGGCCCGTACACCGCATTGCAACTCTGGGAGATTCAGAAAATTACAGCTCGCACGAAAGTTAGGCGCGGAGAGGGTGACTGGCAACGCGCTGGTGAAGTTTCAGAACTGACCAAATATCTTACAAAACAATAGAGATAGCTTGATTTCTGAGTACAACAAATTAGAAATTTGAAAGCATCCTGAGTAAAGCGGTTCCGATCGCACTTCTGCCAGAAGCGCAACCCGTTCCAGCACTCAGCACCTAATTCTATAATTTCTGCCGTGATAGGGAAAGTGCCACTATTTCCCGTCTAAACAAGGGTTTGAGCACTTTTAGGTTTTGTTCTAATTGTCCGGCGATCCTAGTCGGTGTTGTTCTAATCCCTACCAAAAAAAGCGATCGGTGCAGGGTGAGGTAATTGAGTTTGTAGGGGGAGGTTAGGCGGGAAAACCCTTATGTCCTGATGGCTATAAGGGTTTCAAATTATAGATGAAGAAATTGATTTTCCTCAGCTATTTGCAATGATCGCAGATTCTATCACCCTTGAGACACCTTAGAGAGTCTGCACTTAACCTACCTTCATACCAATATATTTTGGAAGACTTCCCAACTTAGTTATCTAAATTAGGGCAAATCGTGCCTACTCTTTTTCCCACGCTTCGTTGAACCCTTCTAGACTTTCCATAAGGTAAGGGTGAGTACCTTCCTCCTTTCCCCAGTTAAACTGATTCTCAAGTGACTTTGGGGAAATAATTTTCTGCTGGCTGCTACAGGAATCCTGTGTACTCAATGATACAAGTTTAATTTGCTCTAGGATTTGAGTAATTAGATTGTTATCGAAATCAGCCTCGATCAGATTGGACAGTTGGCTGAGTGCCTTTGGGATTTCAGTTATCTGATTGTTATTGAGGTAAAGCTTTCTCAAATTGGACAGTTGCCCTATTGCCTCTGGGATTTTGGTTATCTGATTTTCACTAAGGTCAAGCCATCTCAGATTCGACAAATGCGCGAAACCCCCTGGGATTTTAGTTATCTGATTCTCATTGAGGTAAAGCTGTGTCAGATTCGATAGTTGTCCGAGCTCCTCTGGGATGGAGCCAATCTCATTCTTACTGAGGCTAAGCACTATCAGATTGGACAGTTGCCCGAGTTCCGCTGGAATGGACGTAATCTGATTCTTACGGAAGTAAAGATGTGTCAGATTCAACAGTTGCCCGATGGTTTCTGGGATAGAGGTAATCTGATTGTTGCGGAGGTCAAGCAGTGTCAGATTGGACAGTTGCCCGATGGTTTCTGGGATGGAGGTAATCTGATTGTCACGGAGGTCAAGCACTGTCAGATTGGACAGTTGCCCTATAGTCTCTGGGATAGAGGTAATTTGATTGCTGTCGAGGTAAAGGAGTGTCAGATTGGACAATTGCCCTATCTTCTCAGAGATGGAGGTAATCTGATTGTTATACAGGTAAAGCCCTGTCAGATTCGTCAGTTGCCCAACCGCTTCTGGGATGGAGGTAATCTGGTTGTTACCGAGGCAAAGCCGTGTCAGATTGGACAGTTGCCCTATAGTCTCTGGGATGGAGGTAATCTTATTGCTACTGAGGTAAAGCTTTGTCAGATTGGATAGTTGCCCAACAGCCTCTGAGATTTTTATTATCTGATTCCAACTAAGGTCAAGCCCTGTCAGATGGGAGAGGTGCCTGATTGCCTCTGGGATTTCGGTAATTTGATTGATATGGAGGTCAAGCAGTGTCAGATGTGACAGTTGCCCGATCGTCTCTGGGATGGAGGTAATTTGATTTTTATTGAGGTAAAGCTTTCTCAGATTGGATAGTTCCCCGAGTGTCTCTGGAATTTTAGTTATCTTATTGTCACCGAGGTAAAGCTTGGTCAAATTGGACAGTTGCCCTATTGCTTCTGGAATTTTAGTTATCTTATTGTTACCAAGGTGAAGCTTGGTCAAATTGGACAGTTGCCCGATCTCTTCTGGGATTTCAGTTATCTCATGGTCACTGAGCTTAAGAATTTTTAAGTTGGTTAATTTAAGAACAGCATCAGGAAACTTAGTTATCCGATATGTCCTTGCTCCAAACTTGTCTGCCTGGTGGTATCCCGACAAATTCAGTTCCGTCAAATTATTCTGGGCTACCATGTCAATTCGTCGCATTGTTTCCTTGCATTCCGTCATATCTTTTGTCTCTCGGTAGAATTCTTTTTATTGTGACAATAATTTTTGTTTGATGGAGAAAGCCAGCAAAAATTAGGAGACGGCAGTATCCTGAGCGAGTCATACCAGGTTCAAGCCCTAGACTGGGAAAATTGAGTATCCCCGCCTATCCGTTTATTGAAATCGTGGCTTCCCTTATCTCTCGCAACCTATGCCGTCCTTATCTCTATCAAATCCATGTGGGTCTGGCTGTAGTACGCGAAAGCGTTTCTGGGAAATGTCGCCACAATTTAAATCAGGTGGCGCTCGCGGAATGCACACGTCGGGGTAACTCCGGTCGCAATTACTTTGTGGACTCGGCACAGGTCTTTGGGGAGTTGGTGCAGGTTTTTGTGCAGCAGCGGGCGTGGCTACACACTGATTTTTTCTAAAGTCCCAAGGGGGGCAGGGGTTGGCTTGGCTCCATAACCCGACTCGGTTTTGTTTAGCAATGCTCTGAGCTTGTCGCAGTTGTTCGGCTGTCGTGCGACAGTTGCCTATGTACTGCTCATAGACCCACGCTTGCCCTTCTTGCAGCAATTGCAGATTAATATTTCTGTCACTGAACACGACTCCAACCGTGCGCCCGTACTGGTCTTTGTCCACAGGGAGAACTTTCACTGATGCACCTCTTGGAAGAAGCGCACGCTTGGCGATCGGCTGCCTCTTTTCCTCCCGGTTGATTTCTTTCAGGCGTGTCAATGCAAGCCAACCTCACGGTTATGTTTTGCCCGTTGGTGTTGCGGATTGTGAGCGTGTCGCCGTCTCCGATGCTAAGCACTTGGGCATTAATAACTTGATTGTTTGGCTGAGAAACCTGAGCCGTAATTGTCGAGACGATCGGTACGATAAACATCACTGCTAGAGTCCGTTAGTGTTTGCTAGGTGTTCAATTGCTGTATTTGCTGCGGTGCTTGGGCGATCGAGTTCTCCCGTTTTTTACTGCCCAACACTTCGCATTTACGACGGCTTAAGCCGACTCAAAAGTCTGAATATTTGCTTAAACTATAACTAAACACAACAAAATCTAACTTTTACAATTTGAGCGCACTACTCAGAATCTATGTGATGGTTGCGGCCGATGGTCTAAAGTCAAGAAAAATCAACGTAAATCAAGAAAATCATAATAACTCAAGGAAAATCAACGTAAAACACGGTTTATTTACTGGCAAACCAAGGATAAACGATGGTGTCCTAGCTACCGTATCAAGTCGATCGCCCGTTTTGCAGACCCGCGCCACGAATTTTAGATTTTAGATTTTAGATTTTAGATTGGGAATAATCTCGATCGAACCCAGTTCCAGAGATGCCGGGGAGTTGGGGGCGATCGGACTTAAAAGTCAAAATAAGCGCGATTCCGCACCAGCTACCGGGGATATCAGGGGCTATGACTTTTCATGATTTTTCATGACTTTTGATGATTTTTCATAATATGCGATCGCATCAACTTTTAGCTGCTGAAACTCTTCAAATTACGCCTTGCCGATGATTGTGTAAGAAACTTATGTTAGTGGCTCTATCCCTGGTAGCCGTAGGAAATATACGCGATCGGATTCATCCTGCTACGATTGTTACTCCATTGGACGCAAGGGTGCAGCAACATAAGGCTGAAACTAGCGATCGTCTCCCCACTTCTAAATCCCAGACTTTTAGGGTGTTGTCGTAATGCCGCAGAAATAGCTTTTTGCCCGTCGCCGGTAATTGCGATCGCATTGATGTAGGTAGTATGACCCGTCAGGTTAGTTCACGTTCTGTACCCGTTGTCAAATCCCACAACTTTAGTGTGTTATTCACCGTAGTGCAGTCTAAAAAAGTGTACGGTACGTCCAAGCTGACCCCGACCCTGCTACCTCATCTACTTCATAAATCTGTTGTACTCCTTGGGTTCTGTAACCACCAACCCTTCAGATTTTCCTGAGCTAGTTGCATCGATCGCAAACTCTTTAGCCTCATCGTTTAACTGCCGTCAATGAGTGAAAACAGAAAAACCCGGAATGCCATCAAATAGGCTATCCGGGCTTTTCCATTCAATTAGTTTCCCCAACGAGTGGGGAGCAAATCTTTTGCCACCTTTCGACCCGGTTTCTGGCGCTGATGTTTCCATTCAATTAGTTTCCCCAACGAGTGGGGAGAAAGAGTGAGTTGAATATATCACTCTTTGATGGTCTTACCAAAGGTTTCCATTCAATTAGTTTCCCCAACGAGTGGGGAGCGAAGATGTAGATGGTAAGGACCCATGTACCATCAGTTTCCATTCAATTAGTTTCCCCAACGAGTGGGGAGGAAACCGAGTGATAAGGAAGAAGCACATAGAACATCGTTTCCATTCAATTAGTTTCCCCAACGAGTGGGGAGCGCCATTTGCTTGAGGCCCTCTGGATTTGTGTTGTTTCCATTCAATTAGTTTCCCCAACGAGTGGGGAGCGTCAAGTTTTTTGGTTTCGAGGTGTTAAATCCAGTTTCCATTCAATTAGTTTCCCCAACGAGTGGGGAGTTGACGGGAGTCGAGTTTCAATCAGGCTCCTCTTTGTTTCCATTCAATTAGTTTCCCCAACGAGTGGGGAGAGTAAAAGATTTAGGCAGGCCAAATAACCACAGCCGTTTCCATTCAATTAGTTTCCCCAACGAGTGGGGAGAGAAATGGAACCGGGACAACAACCCGATCAAGATTTGGTTTCCATTCAATTAGTTTCCCCAACGAGTGGGGAGGCTACAAAATCAAATGATGGTTATGCTCAAGACAAGTTTCCATTCAATTAGTTTCCCCAACGAGTGGGGAGCTAACAATTGGAAACAGTGGGAACATAAAGACAAGGAGTTTCCATTCAATTAGTTTCCCCAACGAGTGGGGAGTTGAAGCTAGGTTTCTTACTTAGTCTTAGCTTATTAAGTGTTTCCATTCAATTAGTTTCCCCAACGAGTGGGGAGTTAATACTGTTTTTCCATTAACTTTTTTACCTGGTGTTTCCATTCAATTAGTTTCCCCAACGAGTGGGGAGGGGAATTGGCTTGAAACTGGTGTTAATATTGGGAACGAAGTTTCCATTCAATTAGTTTCCCCAACGAGTGGGGAGCTGATTGTGTAATTGTTTTTGTGGCAACGTCTGCGTTTCCATTCAATTAGTTTCCCCAACGAGTGGGGAGATAAACGAAGGAGCTACTCCACAAGAAGCATTTAGTCGTTTCCATTCAATTAGTTTCCCCAACGAGTGGGGAGTGAACTGCCCGAAGCTCCATTGGCAGCGAAAGAACTGTTTCCATTCAATTAGTTTCCCCAACGAGTGGGGAGTCGATACATAAGCTTTTTGTGCGAAACTATTAACCATTAATTGACGTTTCCATTCAATTAGTTTCCCCAACGAGTGGGGAGTCCCGCTAAAGTATGCCTAAACTGGCTGAAAGCAAGGTTTCCATTCAATTAGTTTCCCCAACGAGTGGGGAGTCATGATAAAGGGATATCTTGATGCTATGGCGATTTGCGCGTTTCCATTCAATTAGTTTCCCCAACGAGTGGGGAGCAAGGGCATATCGAGCGGAAGCAGTCAAAAATTCCACGTTTCCATTCAATTAGTTTCCCCAACGAGTGGGGAGGGTAACATCAACAAAAACACCAGAGTTACGCTCAAAAACGTTTCCATTCAATTAGTTTCCCCAACGAGTGGGGAGAGACCAAACTTCACGAGCTTCAATATTAGGACATTCAAACGTTTCCATTCAATTAGTTTCCCCAACGAGTGGGGAGGCCTCTACATTAAACCTCATACAGCGCAAGATGTCCAGAGGCCATTTGCGAGGACTCCCAAAAATCTCTGTACAAACACCCTCCCAACCTATGTTACTAATACCTGAAACCCTTACAGAGCAGTATATCGAAGGCTCCGACGAACTTCCGTCATCACAGCCATTTCTTTCAGCCCTCGCGAGTGATATTAGATAATCACCGACCCAGGCAATTCAGTGACAGGCGGGCCCACCCCCCAAGTCTGAACATTGCCCAAAGTATGCCCCGACACAGGATAGAACCTAATACTGTCCTCATCTAAATTGATTAACTTTCGGAGTCGCCGCTGGAGTTCTGCAAACTTCGCAGTGGGTAGCACACACTCAAAAGTAGAATATTGCACCCACTTGCCATAACCTTTGAGCAAATCATGCACCTTTTGCCTCCGCTTATCAACCGGAATATCGTAGACAACGATATAAAGCAGCATACTTTATCGAATTTGATAAGGTTGATAAAGCTCAAGAGGATTGTACACAAACTGCTTGAAAGCTTTCACCTGCTGGTTAAGCAAATCCCATTTAGGTTGGCTGTCCCCAGAATTATTAGTAAAACCCTCTTCCATCCGTCGCAAAAATGCTGTCAAAAATTTCTGTCGCCCAGAATCATTCAGAAAACAGCCACTATTGCGGAAAACAAAATCTTCGCCAGCTTTCATCATGCCGTTATTGACAAGATAAAAAACCAAAGTATCAATAATTGGTGCCCGAAATTCCTCAATCAAATCTGAAGCCAAAGCTGCATGGCGTTCCGTTCCTTGGTGCAAACAAGCCGAATAAGGGTCTAAACCTTGCAATTCGATCAAACTCAATAAATGATTCCAGAGAACTTGATAGCCAAAACTGAGCATCGCATTAACGGGATTACCCGGAGGACGGCGCGACCTGCCGACAAACACAAAATCTGGATTGCTCAAACACTCTTCAAAAGCCGAAAAATACTGAGCAGCCCCCGCACCTTCCATCCCCATCAACTTCTCAATAGTTTCAGCCTCCCCAGCTTTTTTGATTAAATGTTCCAAACAGTCGATCGCAAAAGCAATGACATCAGAAGCTTGTCGGCGTTGTTGTCGCATCAGGATAACGCGGCTATTTTTCAGCTTAGCTTGCACGATGCGTCTGGCCACCTGCAAACGTTCTGCAAAACACAACTGTTGCTGGTAGCGAGAAAGTTGGCGATAACCGCGCTCGATCGGAAGAATCCGTCCGTAACAGTAACCCATGCGGGAAAGATAAGCGATCGGAATACTCCGCCACAGACAAGTTCTAATTGCTTGAGTTGTGACTTGAGATTGACCAAAAATCAGCAGTTGTTCAAGGAGAGGAAGCTGAATTTCACCGAGTACAGATTCGCCTTTTTTGATGACCAACATTTCTTGGTGCAAAGAGACGTAACAACCCGGTTGAGAAACGTAGACGGTACGCATAAGCAATAAACCCGCCGCTGCAACATTATTGGTTATCTGTCTAAATTTTGGGAATCGCCACGGCGCGGGCTAATTTGCGACGATACTGGGGTAGATTCTAAAGGAGTTTGGATTTCTGGGGCGCGAGAGGGTTGGAGATAGCGAACGATTTGGTCGGCGATTGTCGATGCAAAAAAAGTGGCTACTGTGACAAGGAATGTGTTAGAAATTACGGCAGCTAACCCCAGGGGGGCGATGAGGAGAATGATGAGAGTGATAGTGCCGTTGACGGCGGCTAGGGAAAAGTTGCGGATTGTAGATGCGCGAGATGTGATGTACATAGTTGTGCTATTTCGTGTTGAATATGGAGGGTAAAGTTGGGTTGTAGATGCACCCTGAAGGTAAAAATTTTAGTTAAGTTTGTGATGCAGCCTGGGAGTTAAAAACCCCAGGCTCAAAAATAACTGCCTTAACTGTGCAAAAAAACTGTCAATAAAGAAATGAGTTTACTGTTAAGAACATTAAAGGAATTATTTTCCGATACTGCTGTTTTCTGCCGCAAAATATCCCGCAAAATCTTAAGGATTTTCCCTGCATCTTCTAGTTCCGAAACCCCTTCAAAACTGTGGATATTGCGATTACGCTGTTCGCAATATTTGTTTAATTCTTCGAGGGGTTTCAATAAGTTATCAAACTCCGGTTGATAGTATTCTAAAATGGCAATCCGCACCGGACGGTTGGGAAACCCTTCTAAATCATTAAAATTGCTACCATTGGGCAGGGTATACTTTTTCAGAAATTTGTAAAGTCTTCCAGCATCTACTTGTTGAATTTTGTTCCAAAACCCTTGAGTTTGTGTATAACTTTCTGGCCATTGTAATCCCAGCTTAGTTTCTACTAAAAAGCGGAGAAATCCCTCTTGAAATCTGAACACATCTACCAAAAAATCCGCATATTGCTGATTTTTAAGCTCAGTTATAGCTTTAAAATAAACTTCTTTAAACAGGGATATCCGATTTTTTTGCCGGAGACTGCTGATTTCTGAGATGAATTCCGGCTCGACAAAACTACCAAAAGGCTGGATGGCGTTGAAAGCGCGATCGAAATCAAAGGCGAGGCGATACTGACCATACTCAAGCAAAGCAATAATTAGGTTGGTAGAGAGATTGCTACCTTTGAGAGTCACTAAAGCACCACTATAATTATAATCTTCAATTTGTCGTTTGACAACCTTGAAATCAAATTCATTTTTCAAAGTATCGACATTAGTTTGAAAAACACGGGGCTGTCCCTCTTTCATTTCTCTCGGATTTCGCACCTGCCAAACCGAACTATGACGAACATATCCAGCCGCTTGTAAAAGGCTCCAGGAAGTTTTCATCACAGGCGTTCCAGACGAAGCATTAAATTCTAAGCGGTCTTGTTCGCTCAAGTAGGGACTTGCTTTTTCTAAACCTTTGCGAGCTTCTTGAACTGCTAATAAGAGACTGACTGGATCTTTAGAAAGTTCTGCACCTACGGGGACTAATTCGATGCTGTCTTCTGGAAGATTAAACGGTTTGTCTTGCAGCCAATGTTTGGTATCGCTAGCTTTTTCAAGCATATCTTCAGTGTGAAGGAGAATGACGCGGCGAAGGTTATAGTTTTGGTGGAGAAGGTGGCTGATTAGGGTGGCTATGGAACCTTCTTCGTTGGTCTTTTCGGAGTAGGGGTCTTGTTGGCCGACGAAGGAGAGGACGATGCTGCTTGCCATTGTTGTTACCTGGATGATTTGTTAGGATTTTTACTGGGACAGTTGGTAAGGTGCGCCACGGCGCACCCTACTGGAAAAGAAATTAGGAACTTGGGGGTTGAACGCCAAATAAATGAACGGCACCATAAATTTTGGCTAAGTCTTTAAGAAAGTCGGCGCGAAGATGAGTTGACAGGGGTGTTTGTCCGCCCATAAACAGACAGACAACCTCTTGACATTCGCTTCCTACACTTTTATTGGAAACATTAACCCGCTTGATACTTGCCCAAGAACAGTGAGCATTTCCATTACCTGCATCGCCACCTACATCACTCTTTCTTTTGTACTTCGGCAGGTAAATTAAATTCATGCCACCACCGCGAGTATTTACGGGATTGGTAATACTCCATTCCTGGTTTTCTTTGTCTACAGGCTCTTCATCGGGGTCGGGCATAATATAAACAGCACAAGTTGTTGGTGAAAAAACTTCCGCTTTGGGATTTTGACCCTGACTAAATCTGTTTGGCCATTGAAGTTGAACGGCATTCAGCCAATCCTGATAGGTTTTTGTCCAAGCTGACTGATTCAAACCTAAGCCGTAAAGCTTGTTTTGCAGTCTTTGAGTATCGGGATTTTTGACTTGGTGAGTTAAGCTCAAATAAGTGCCTCTGGCAGCATCTCTGCCGTTGTTCATGACAAAGATATGCAAGGGCCTGCGCCATCCTCTGCCAACACCACCTACCATAACTGCAAATCGAATTACGGGCAGAATAATCTTGTTCAAGATATCTTTGGGTGCGCTAATTTGTAACTTCCCTTTCCAAGTGTAAAAATAAGGTTGGTTGTTAGATATTCCGCCCCAAAATTCTCCTTTAATCATTTGAATTTTAACGCACCCTTTGCAACTATCAGGTTCCAAGACCCCAAACAATTCACCTAATGTTTTTTTGGCATCAGTTTCTGACATTACTCCCAACAAAAAGCGCAAAACCCACGATCGCAACCACCCGCGCCAGTGAGAGGGGCGCAATTCAACTTCACCGCTATGACCTGGACGGGGAGAATCAGCACCGTAGCATCCCTGACTGTAAAGGGTAAAATCAAATGTTTTGACAGCATAGTTGGGGTCAAGGGTTGGTTTGGAAATGTCAGGAGATGCGATCGCGCCATAACCCGAAGCAGTCCGACTTCCCACACCGTAAAGCGTTAAAGCTTGCTGCACCCATCTCCAAACTTCTGCCACTTCCGCAGCATTTGCTTTGCCCGGAATGCCTCGAATAGCAACAGTTAGCTCGATCGCATTTTCTCCATCACCCAAGGCATAAAATGACAGCGGAGTGCTTTGTCCTTCGTGAAAAACTTGAAATGGTTCTTGAGGATTGACGATATCAAGAGTTAGTTTAGTCGGCTCTTTTGGCCAAGCATCTAGAAATTCAATTTTGCCAGCGCTGATAGTATTATCCTGTTGATAGCCCAACAATTCGCGCATTCTCTGTTGAATTTCTGGGCGCTGTTTTGCCCACGATCGCACTAACCCGCGAATTCCCGAACCTGGAATATAGCCATTGAGCGGTAGTGTTGGCAACTCTTGCAAATTTTCCCCCACATTTCGCTTATCTTCCGGCCTCCCTTGAGACGGACGCCACGCGCCACATGGTTCGCCGGCAGAGACGATTGTTTCTACGTCTGGATGGGGGAAAGAACCGACTTTAGCCCGCCATTGAATGGTAAATGTGCCTATTTGAAATAAATCCGAGTTACCTCTAGCTTGATGCTGTTGTTGCAGCAGTTGAATTAATTGATTTCCAGCGTACATTTATTCCCCCTTTGTGTAAGCTCTTGCCCAAAAATTCCACTGTTCAGCTAAGATCAGAGACTTGCGCCAAGTTGCCATATACTCCCCTGGATTCTCCCTAGCCATTGTTGCCACTGTTTCCATCAACTCCCGGCGCTCTAGAGCATTGCTGGCATTAATTGTTTTCCCCAACATTTGCCCTAAGAGCAACCCCCAAACTGGCACTGTTCGCTTGCGAGTTTCATTATTTTCTTGAGAGTTGGATTGATTCAAGTAGCCCACAGCAGAAAGCAATCCAAAGACTCGCAAGTGCTGCGACAGCCGCAAGACAGCATTCAAGTCTTCTTTTTCAATATTGACCTTAGTCGCAGCTTTCAAGTATTCTTGAATGTGCTGATGAGCAGTTAAACTCATTTGTTCTGGCTGAACGATTGCTGAACTTTTTTCTGAATTTTGCGGACTAGCTTTTACTGGATTCTGGTTGACAACCGGGTGAGAATTGGTTTGAGCATTAGGCAATTTTTCCTGAGCGGTACTTTCAGAAATATTCGCTGGTTTTTGCCCTTTAGGAAATTGAGATGGTCTATTTTTTTTACTCATGATTAACTCCCTACAGCCGTAGGATTTTTATTGGATTGTTCGGATGATTGAATTGCTTTTGGTGCGGCGCTATCGGCTACCCAACTTTGCACCCAGCCGCGACCGACATTGGCTTGACCGCCAACTTGAATCAATCCCTCGATCGCATTCTTTAACAGATTGTGCTGGTCTAGCGTTACCGGATTGTTTTTGAGTAAGCTATAACCCCACGAGTAATACAACATGGTGTCTCGCGGAATGCAAACATCTGTCCAAAATACCTCAGCAGAACCCTCAGATCCTGCACCGCTGTTTCCTTCTTGAATTTTGTTGCGAATCTGCGTCCACAAACAGTGTTCCATCAAGACTTGAAAATCAGCATCCGGCAAAACTATGCAGCTTTTTTCCCATGTGGATTGAACTGAGCTTTTTAATGCGTCAGGCCAATTGCCAGCAAGTGCGATCGCCTTTTTCTGGTCATCGTTCATTGCAATAACTTGTAATTGAGCATCAGCAACAATATAGTGTCCGGGCTGAGTGCCAACTGGATGATTAGGAAATATTACCCCCGGCAACTTGGCAATCAAAGCATGATCGCGAATTAAAGAATGGCAACTTACCCAAGTAAAAACATCTCGATTTCCGCTTGCCATTGTTCGCATGGGAACCCATAACAAACGAGCATCGCCAAACCAAACTTGATGTACTCCCATTTGTCCGTCCCCATTCAATTCTTTACCAAATAGAGCATTAGCATCATTTAAGTTTAATTGGGTTACTTCATCTCTGAGACTTCCCCGCAATGAGGAACCGGGAATGTATGGAAAATTGGTGTGAACTTCGCGGGCAATTTCTAAAATATTGCCCAAATCACCTTCTCCGCCACAGTGAATGGGAGCAAGACTGTACAAATATCCAATCCGAAAGTCTGTCATTATTTTTATTCCTTGTAGTTAATCCAAAGTAATTTCGAGTAACCTAACTGTCGCCAAACGCGCACCTTAGTTTCTGTCTCCTCCTGAAACAACTTTGCTGGTTGATTCAAGTAATACAAACTACCGGGCCGCGCAGCAAAAACTTGGGGCGCTGGAATGCTTTTTCCAGGCTCATCTTTAGTATCTCGAATGCGGCAACTTATTGGCAGTGCGCTGGCTGTTGAAACGCTGACTAAGGGCCCGATCGCCTGATTGCTATTAGCTGCATGAGCTAATTTCCATTCCGAGGGCCACGCACGGCACACCGATTGACGGTTATTGTAACTGTCCCAGCGTTCAAATACTCCAGGAGTGACGAGATAGGCTATTGATCTGCCACCTTTGCTGAAGTTTTCTTTTGATAAGTCTTGGAGTCTTTTCCATTGGTTATCTAAGGCTTCTACCCGCTGCAAGATAGCCCGGTGTCCTTCACCGCCTAATTGAATTATCGCTGGTGTTTCGATGGTACTATCTATAGTTGGAGTGATGCCGATCGCTAAACTCCAACCTTCCTTTAAGCGAATGGCGTTTTCGACAAAATACCCGTCAGCATCTTTGACTTGCCGCGTCCCTTCTTGAATGGCGTTGTGCGATCGAGTTTCAACTAACCAAGGTTCAAGTTCTGTTTTTGTTTTGTCTTCGGTCAGCCAGTCACATCTATTAATTTTACCAGAGTCTAGATAGTTTTTTACAGTGGTAAATGGCAAATATTCCCTGAATTTGTAATCGCCAATTTCCTCATCTTTGCGTTCATCCTCCTTGTTGCGATACGAAGGTTTTATTAAAGGACAAGGCTGTTGCTGATCCCACAAAGCTTGGTGTAAGTGAGACTTTTCATCCCACGCTAAAGGTACGAGGGGAATTGAGCCGACAAACCCGATGGGACGAGAGAAATAAAGGCTTTCGTCTCGACACAGAAACGGGCCAGTAATTTGCAAATCTTTCTTGTCTCCTAGCAGTTTCCGCAAGGCACCGGCAATGGTATGTCCGTTGGGAGGAAAAGTGCTACTTGCCCAGGCTCTTTCTCCTGGCGTGAAGGGTTTAGCATCTCTGAACAATAATACGTCCAGAGGGGTAATTTTGTACCAATTCATTGACATTCACCTCCTAGTTTTATGTCGCGATTACGGATTAGGAATGCGGCGATTTTCAGCCAGTTGTTAATTTGCCGATTGCACTCTGTCCCAGCTTCATTTGTCAGCCATAATCCTTGCAAAAACTGGGTTAATAATTCTTGAAACTTTTTCTGCATTACTTCATCGCCTTTCAAAGCTTCTCGGCGACTGCAAAAGGCATTTGTCCAAGGCTCAATTGCCTCATACATCGGTGCAGGATGTTGGCTCCAGATAGTCGCAGCTTGCTCAAAAATTGCGCTATCTAAATCAATAGCAGCCAGTTTTTGCCATTGGTGAAACACATCAAACTTACTCGTAGCTTGCAAAATGTTGCCGTTGCCGTAGAGAATACGAACCTGAACGGCATCCTTTTGTTTGCTATCAGGTGATTTGTGCTTCTTAGCTTCCTTCTCAGCTTCCCAAAGATTCTCCAAAGCGATCGCCATCGGTACGGAATGGTGGGCAAGAACAATGCCAAAACTAATTGTTGCCTTGTGTCCCATTGTAAACAAGGGACGTTCAGATAAATTATCCGGCAACTGTTCGCCATTCCACCGCCAGTAATCTCCTTCACTAATAAACTCATTTTTCGGGTCATTAACACCTTTAAAACATTGGCGAATATCCCACAGCCAATTATCCCACTCCCAGAGATTTGTATAAGCTAAAACATCATCGCCACCGCCATAAATTAGCCGTCCAGCGTAGCGCTGTTCAGTGAGATAAGGCACTAATTGATTAGAGAAATCCAACAAAGCACG
Source organism: Microcoleus sp. B6-A1 (assembly GCF_036705085.1). Classification (NCBI taxonomy): domain Bacteria; kingdom Bacillati; phylum Cyanobacteriota; class Cyanophyceae; order Oscillatoriales; family Microcoleaceae; genus Microcoleus; species Microcoleus sp. B6-A1. The sequence continues at coordinate 21,222 of NZ_JAUBTU010000050.1, read as the reverse complement.
ACTCAAAGCGCTGTGAGTAGAAGGGCCCATGCGTTTTTTCTCCTTAATAAAGTCTTGCAGTGGCGGTCGCAATTCCTTGGATAATCGTTCTATTTTCGGCTGTAAAGCATCTGGGAGATACTGACTGTAAGGTTTTAGAGGTTCGCCTTTAAGCCAACTGCTCATTCCGTCTCCATCTCCAGCCGCTAATACATACCAGTCAGTGGGATTATTTCCTGCTGAAAAATGTTGACCGATAAAGTCGCGTAACCGCTTTGATTCGTCTGTGATTTTTTCCTGTTTATCTTTCTTGGTTAAGAGTTGACCTTGATAGCTTGGTTGAGGGCAAAAATCTTCAATTAACCAACCAGCATTTAACAAGCGCGGATTCAACCAATTATCGTGATTGTTGGCAATCCAAGGAATACCCCAAGATTGCTGGGCTGCATTGTTTGCCCAAGGAAAGTGGTGTTGAAGACGAGCGCAAATATTGTGATACTCATCAATAGTTTTTTGCTTACCCTCGGTTTCCATTGTTCGCAGCCAACCCGCTACGCCGGAACTCAAATCTGGATAAAATAAGTCGAGGCGAATGCGTTGTTGTGGAGAAAGCGCTTGTTCTCGGTTTGCTGAAGGTTTGGGGAACAAAACATCGGTCAAAATTTGGTAGAAACCGCGCTTGACGACTTCAACGGCATTTAGTTGTTCAATTCCATCAAATAAACCGGCTTGATTTTCCCACAGCTTAGCAGTTTCTCCTTCTGTAATCCAGTCGTCGCCAGAATGAACAACTGGCCCGATTCCAGAAACAGTTGAACGCGGCCCAAAAGCAGTGGGAATTTCCCAAGTGCGGGCGTTTTTAATCGCATTCAGGGAAAAGCGGGTTTGGTCGAAAATACTCCCCCACCAAGAACCGACGTTGAGGTTGGGTTGGCGGCTTTTGTATTTAGTTGCGGTAGAATGGCGATCGCCCCAATCTTCCTTCAACGCCGACTCATAAATTGCCTTGAGAAATTCTGACTCTGATTTAACAAGTAAATCATCTTTCGGACGGGCAGCTTTATTTTGGTCTTCCTGCCACTTTTTATACTGTTCTTTGCGAGGGGAATGGTGTAAAGTAGTGTTTACACCACCAATTGGCAAGGCTGTCCAGTAAATTTGCCATTGCGCTTTTAACCAGTCATCCCAAGTGTGATGATTCAGGTTAGGCATCCAAGGTTTCCCCCCATTTTGCAAATCTTTCAACACTTGATTTCCCAACGCTATCCACTCTTCCCGCAAAGTTTGTTCTGCCTGCTGCATGGCACTCTCAACAGGATTTTTTATCTTTCCAGTTGTTTGAGAAGCGCCGTTATCTGGCAAAATCATCACTACAACATTAGGAAAACCTGCTGTTAGCAATTGACTGTTAGAAGGCTGTTGAATCCACTCGTTAAAATCGGGATATGCCTGCAACAACCACAAGTCAATTAAGGGCTGTTGGTAAAGACAAGGATACAGGAAAGTATCAGGGCCATATTTCCAGGCGATGCCCCAACAAACTTTGGCCGAAAGATAGTGCAGCAGCCAAGAACCAGCCCAAAAATCACGCATTTTCCGGCTAGCTTTGATGAGTTCCTGTACGGGTGTAAAAGTGAAAGTTGCTACGTGAGGGCGAGATTCATAATAGTCTTTATTTTTCCTAGCCCGCTTTTTTGGGTAAGCATTTGCATCTTCCGAATAACCGGCTAGGGAACCCGCCAAAGCAGCCGTCATGCTAGTATGACTCCATAGAGAAGCATCGGGAAGGCGAGTTTCTGCTGGTAAGAGAGGCAAACAAGGTTCGTTGGGAATGTGTCCATCCCGATCTAAAGCTTTACTTAGTACCTCTGGATAACACCGCCACAACCACCAAAATACTTTTCTAGCATCGGTACAGGTGCGAATAGAATCGGGAATTAAACTGTTTTCTACATCAGTCAGCCAGTGGGCGCGACTTTTACCCAAATTTATTAAATAATCGTGCCATTTCCCCAGTTTTAAAGTTTGCGGTTTTCCTGAAAGTAAATGCCGAATTTGCAAACCATCTGAGTTATAATCGATCGCAGTATTTCCGGGCAATCTGCCAATAGCCGCGCGATCGCTCGCTGAAGATATTAAATCACATAATCCGATATGCTTCAACCATTGAGTGCTATAGGAACATTGGGTAAAAGACTTAGATTTAGGAGATACCCATCCAGCCATACAAGTGAGAGATTGCCAAGCACCTTCCCTCCCCCTTCCTGAATTATCATGCAGTGCTTTCAATGCGGGATCGTGCAGCAAACCCCAAATTTTTGCTTGCCAAAAAGGTGACATTTTTTGTTTTCCTAACTATAAGACTAACGAAGTCAGGACTTACCCACGAGCGGCCACAACCCCCCCGTGCTTGATCGGAGTCGAAACCCTGCGTCAACACGAAAAAAGCGACCATTGTCAGAAACCGGGTTTTTTGCGTAAGTCCTAAAAGTGTATTTCTCAACGCAGGGTGCGCCGAAACACGCCTTACCCATTAATGTTTTTGCTTTTGGGGCGTTGTAGTTTCGCTTCCCCAACTCAACTCAATATACCAGTCGAGCCAGCTTCGAGTCTCGCAATTTACAATATTTATCAAATCTCTTGGAAAACCTACAGCTCTCTCAATAATCGCTTTGAGGTTTTTCTATATTTTTGTGTCAATATTGTCTTTTCCTTGACTTTTACACGCCTTACCCCCATCATGGCAAAAAAACCAACCCCTCACCCCTATGCCGATAAACTAACGTTCGATCGCATCATGCTCCTCATCGCCACATTGGTAAACCATCCGGGCATCGGACACTCTGACACCGAAGCATCCGACAGTAAATATCACGACGCTTTGCTAGAAGTTCAATCTCAATTACAGAAAGTTGCTGCCGAGTCCACCAGCATCGAATTTCCAGAAAACTATCCTGCAATTCCTACGATTCGCAAAGATTTAGAAACTCTGCGCCACTACGGAATCCTTGACAAACGAATGTATCGCTTCGGATATTATCTCGGCACTGGTGCAATGAATCGCGACGAACTACTATTCGCATTTCAAGCCATAGCCTCTCAAGCCAAATATCAAGGAAATCCACAAGCCCGCCAAATTTGCGAAAAACTCACTAAACGGTTGCGCGGATTAGATATCGAACTCAAAGGTCAATTGTTCTATCCCGTTCGCGAACAACTAAATCGTGCGATTATTTACACCGACCCTGTAGAAATGCTCGCTCGCCAAGAATATCGCAATACCCTATTTCACAAACTAGACATCGTAGAAACAGCAATTGTCCGGGGTCAGGCGATCGAACTTCACCGCCAAAGCGATCCTTACGGTAGAGGTCAGGTCGGTTTCCACCGCATCTGGCCCCTGCAACTGATTTATCACGATATCGCCTGGTACCTGATTTGCGAAAATTACGACAACGGACACTTGAAGGTAGTACGGGTCAATCGCTTTACCGATTACTGCGAAATTATTGATTTACAAGGACGTGGCTTAGCTGTACAGGGACAACGTTTGAAAATAGCTCAAAAGTTGTTAAAAAACGGCTGGGGGTTGTTCTTAGGCAATCTAGAGCAACAGCAGGCTGAATTACAGGGTACGCTGAAGTTAGAAAAAGTGAGGGTGCGGTTTTTCGAGGAAGTGGTTGGATTTATCTTAGAGGGCGATCGGCGGCATCCGCGACAAAAGATTAGAGAAGGCCCGAAGAATAGTTTTGGCAAAGTCGCTTATGTGGATTATCAGATAGATTTGCCCGATCGCTCCCTCAACGAATTTAGTCTGTGGGTGAACAGATATATGGATAGCGCCCAAGTGCTTTCCCCGCCGAGTTTAGTAGAAAAACACCGACAAGCAGCGAGAGATTTAGTCGATCGATACAGCTAACGTGACTTAAACAACAAATCATTGCTAAGAATGCTCTAATCCGGTGTAGGTAACACTGTCAGATCAACAAACAGGGGAAGTTGCCAGACAATACACCGATGAAATCAGCAAAACTGATAGCGCAGCAGTCTTAGTAACGACATTTATATTCCAGCAATGGGCTACGGTTGGCTGGAAAAGTTAGGATAGCTGATATCAGTTTCTTGTTGTGGCTAGACGATCGTACCAGTTAATCAGACCTAGAGCCGACATAGGATGTTATTTCAGGATGCTTCTATCTACCAGCTAAAGTCTTTGACCGGAAAACACTATTGAGTTTAGGAGACTAATCTAGCCAATATCGACGCACCTCGCTTGGTGTGTGTAACCCTTATGATTTGGTTGAGGTGCGTCGATGCTTTGCAGGGATTGAGTTTGAGGCTTATAGTTCGGTGATTTTTCTCGTTTACCTGTGCTATATTTTAGCGGTGCGTCGATTTGACGGCTGAATCCCGCTCTGGGTATAGCCTCTGTGGCGAACACTCCCCACTCGCTGGGGAAACAAATTGAATGGAAACTTTAACAGGGGAAGCGATGCCAAACAAACCAAAACCAGAAACTCCCCACTCGCTGGGGAAACAAATTGAATGGAAATACTAAAACAAAATTAGTGGAAGTCTTCTATTAATGCGACAGTTTAAGGAAAACCATAAATAGCTGTTGACAAGAGACTAGATTTCTAATAGTCTAATTTTGGGGGACGCCTCTACCGCATAGAAAACCGTCCTTAAGGCATCGTCCTATTCCCCAGCCGAAGGGTTACGGCACTGTTTAGCAAGTTAACTTGTCACTTGCTAGAAATACATAGCTAAGACAAAGTGTGTCGAAGTCTTCTATTAATGCGGAATCGAAGGAGGCTTCGACTTCACACGACACCGCAAACAGAAATCAAAAATCAGAGCCTTCTGTAGTGCCAAAAGCTCTAAGTTTTCAACATCGGGAAAACTTCAAAGACAAACTTTTACAACTCAAATTTCTGCAATTAATCCGAATTGCGAATAATTAACAAGCACAAAAAAAGCCCCATACTTGGGGCAAAATCTAGCTATTTTCAGTCGTTGGGTGGCAGGTTTATTATATTGTTGGTTTCTGACAGAGAGGATTGGTGAAACTCTCCGCTACGAGAATTGGGGCAGACACGATCGCTTATTATGGAGTCACCAAAACCCAATCGTCCGCTGTTTTGACAATCTCAGAATTCTGCAAACCTAAATCTTTAAAACCTGGTTGAATAGAAACAACCGATCGCAGCTACGGAAGTTAACGCTAAATACTCCCCAGTCGTTGGGCAAGCTAATTAAAGGGAAACGGGCGATCGTCAAAGTTCAAGAGATACCAAGTTTTCATTGGAAGCTCCCCACTTGTTGGGAAAACTTCTGTTTCTTAACCCAGTCAATTTCTCCGAGCGATCGCCACCTTCCGAGTAGAGCGATCGCACAATATCAAGAGAACCCTTACCCCTCCACCTCCTTAAGCCCATCTTCCAACAGCATCCGCACCAAGAGTCCACTTTCTTGCGCGCCGTCTTCGCTGCCAACATCGACAGTTTACGGTGCAGAGTTTCGGACATATCCACAGTAAACCTGACCGTCGCTTCTTTATCGGGTGCTTGCAGTTTGCTCATTAAACTAGGCTCCTTTGATTGAATGGAAACGGGTGCTGGTGCAGATACTTCCGGCAGCGATGATATTACAGTGGGCAATGCAATTCCTGGTGGTGTTGCGGGCAATGCAGCTTCCGATGTTAGCGATGCTGTAGGCGTTGGTGCTGACGATACAAGTTCTGGTGGTGTTGGCGATGCAGCTTCCTTTGTACCGAAAACAAACTCTTCCATCGCGCTGCCGAGTGGTTTGCGTTTCTTGGTATTCATTTCAACGCTCCCATGATTTCCTTAAACAGTCGGCTGTACTCTTTACCAGAATATGAGGCTGGTTGATCGCCCAAATCCCACACCGTAGTGGCTCGATCCAAAGAATCGGCGATGACTTGTTTTTGATAAACAACTGAGTTGATCACTTTGATGGTGCGGGCAAGTTTTCCCAGCAACTCCATTGCTTCGGCTTTGAGCTTTATCCTTTTCACTGCCCGACTCAAAAACATTACTGCTTGGGGCGGGCCTTGTCTCGCCGAATGAATCGAGCAGGGGGCGATCGCCATTTTTTCTGTCAACCAGAAAGCTTAAGCCATTTTTAAATTTATGATGTTTAGCTCAAAATTTCATCAATTTCCGAAAGCTTCTGTTCTAAAACTTGGCGCAACTCCGTAAGTTGTTCCGCGCTAGTCGAAACCATCACTACTTTCGATAACTTCTTAACCCCCCGCACCAATGTTGTGACTTCTTTCGACTCAGAAGTGACTGATTTTAGGTATTTAGCCTTGATTTGTCCTACCAACTCGCGAGTCTTAGCTACCGTCAAATCTTGCTCAATCACTTGGTTAGTCGCTTCAATCCTCTCCTTTGTCGCCTGACGCTCAGAAGTCTTTAAAGTCTTGGGAGATAAAACCGTCAAAGCTAAAGCGTGTGCTCCTTTCAGCCCTTGCTGTCGAATTGCTGTCTTCAAATCTTTTGGCAGGGACAACATAGGAATCAAGTTAGCCTTCACCGAAGCGGGATTTAAAGCCAAATCCAACAAAGCTAACAGCAACTTTTCCTCCGTTTCGCTCACTCCCAAAGATTTCACTCCTTGCTGCTGTTCCTCTGTCGCAGCCGTCACGAGGGCAGTCAGTTGATGAGCCTGGGAAGAACGCTCCAAACGCCGCAACACTGTTGACAGTACAGTAGAAATCTCTTCAGCCTCACGACTGGTAGTGGTAGCTATTTCCTGAATAATCGCCTCAGCCTTATCCAAGGGGTTGAGGTCTTCGTGATGGATAAACGTCAACAGCGCTTTGCGATGTAAATCTTGAGGCATGGGGGCAGTGACAGCCCGCATTGTTTTCCAACCCAACTGTTTAGCAGCTTCCCAACGGCGCTGTCCGTCCCACAACAAGTATCTTTCACCTTGAGGAATGACGATCAGTGGAGTAATTTGCCCGTCGTGAGCCAAACTCCGAGCCAAAGTTTGAATGCTTTCCGGTGTAATTGTCTGGCGAGGTTGGTAGTGATTGGGGTCAATTAAATCTACACCTACTTCTAATTCACCCGACTGCGCTTTCAGTTGCTCTCGCAAAGCTGCCATTTGTTGCTCAAGCTCTGGAGATGGTGTGGCTCGCAGCCTCTCTACTTCAGCTTGTAATTCGGCAATCCGTTGGGCCTGATCAGTCGCTTGATAAGCACCCGCAAAGCGTTCGTTTATTTTAGGAAGTTTACCCATTAAAGTTTTCCTTTCTTCACTAAGGTAACGAGGTCGTCAGCGATCGATTTGAAGTCTTTGCAAGCGGGATGGGCTGGGCGGTATTTTTGTAAAGGCAGACCGTTGGCGCTTGCATTCTTGAATTCTGAGGAATCTCGAATCTGCGGGTATAGTTTTACTCGCAGTTGTTCGGCGACTTCAGGTAACTGCTGGAGGTACTGGCGGTGAATGGCGCGGCTGTTGTCATATAAGCTGGGAACTAAGCCTAAGACTGGAGGGCGTGGTTCTAGCATTAAGTCGTCAGAAATTCCAATCAACCACTGCGTCAAGTCAGCTACGCCGGAAACCGATTTCATTTCTAACTGAAGGGGAATTAGTATGCCGGTGGCGGCCGCCACTGCATTTTCGCAAATGATTCCTATGGTGGCAGGGCAGTCTAAGATGACCACATCGTGGCGTAAGGGATGGCTCTTGAAGCGATCGGCCAGCACGTACTCACCGCGTCTCCGAATGACCAAATCGCTTGCCACCTGTGCGGTAGCGGGATGCCCTTGACAGATTTCGATATCGAGATGGTTCCAAGCCGAAACCAAAGGCCAATTTCCGTCGAAATCTTTGTCAAACACTCGGACAACTGTGTTTTCAACTTCTGCGTTCGGTAAGCCACAGAATACATCTAAAGCTCGTTGAGGATCGAGGTCGATTAAAGCTACTTTGAGTCCCCGTTTGCATATCTCGTAAGCGAGATGTACTGCTAACGTTGTTTTCCCAACACCACCAGCATTGGCTAAAATCCCAATAATAATTTTGTGCTTTTCCATAACTCCACTCTGAAAAGTCGTATTTTAAGATACGACAGAAAGTTTGCCTCGTCGTATTTTAAGATACGACAGAACATTTGCTTCGTTTTTTAAGATACGACTAGCGGTGCTGTATTCTTTTTGTTAAGTGGCAAGCTGCTGATAAGCTTGGCATGGAAGATGTAAGAGGAGCGGTTGAGAGTGAAGAATTTGTGGCAACGGGGGGCGATCGCTCTGATTTTGTTAGGGATTATTAGTGGCTGCAACTTGACTGAGCCATCGCCACCGTCTCGGCTTCCTCAACTCGGTCGTGAAAAACCAAGGGTGCAGCAACCAAAACCAAGCACCAGAGAACCCATCAGCTCAGCCATCAATAACCGCAACTTACTCCTGGGCAATCCCAGCAATGCCGTTCCCAGTGTTGCCAGCAACATCGACAATTACCTGATGGTAAAGCCGCAGTTCGTGCTGAGCTACAACAGCAAAACTAAGACCGCCAACTGGGTATCGTGGCAGCTCAATAAATCTTGGATTGGAGCAGCCGATCGCCAAGACAACTTCCGCCCTGATGATTCCCTACCGGATACTTGGTACAAAGTCCGCCCCAACGATTACATGGGAAGCGGTTACGACAGAGGACACATTGCACCAAGTGCCGATCGCACCCGCACCGAAGTCGATAACAGCAGCACATTCCTGATGACCAATATGATGCCTCAAGTGCCAGAAGTTAACAGAGGCGTGTGGGGTGACTTGGAAGAGTATTGTCGCGAGTTGGTGCAGCAGGGCAAGGAACTTTACATCGTAGCGGGGCCCGTGGGAAGGAAAGGCAGCATCGGCAGAAAGGAGAAGATTGCAGTGCCGGCTAGAAATTGGAAAGTTATCGTGGTTCTCGATAGACCAGGATTGGGGATGCAGGGAATTGACGCAAATACTAGGACGATCGCTGTGATGATGCCCAACGATGCCAGCGTCAAAGGCAAAGGATGGAAAAGCTTTCGAGTTTCTGTGGCAAGAATTGAGAAGGAAACAAGGCTGAATTTCTTATCTAATGTCCCGCCACAGATTCAGGAGGTGATTGAGAGCAAAGTTGATGGTCAGTAAAAAGGGATAAAGCTTACTTTTTTGCTTGAGACTTTTAACCAACTGCATTAATATTTAGCATTAGGAATCCGTAAGAAGCGATGAATAGAAAAAACTTGATTAGCCAGTTAATCCTGAAATTATATTGTCGATCGAGGTAAGACCAGAGGGGAGGAAAAACAATTAGGAACATAAAAAAGGAAGCTATAATACCCATCTGGAATGGCTTGCCCTCTGTGTAAGAAAAGAATAATAAAAGTCCTATTATAAACAAACAGTAAAGAGAAGCAAGCCAACTAAATACTGTGCCGATCGTGCTCATATTACAACCTCCGTTCCTGACTCTAATTATGGTTACTATGTAACTCAACCGTTAATCACCAATCATAGTTCACCCTGTCTGTTGCAATCAAGTCTCGACCAGTTTCGTTGACAGTCCCACCAATTCGCCACCGTCCGTCATCCCGACGATGTAGACATCAATCTCAACGTTGCCAACTCGGTAAACCTGCAACTGCGATAGATTCTGTTTGAGGATGCTCACCAAATTCTGAAATCGCTTCACCGTTTCCTCTTCTTCTTCATCATGCCAATCTTCTTCTTGAGTGGCGATCGCAAAGAATTCGTCAACCGTCCGCAGTTCTACGGGAGCATCGGGTGGATGTTCGGTGAGTTGCAGAAGTTTCGCTGGAGTGAGCTGTTCCTGTGTCTGCCAATGAATGACCTCAAAGGGGGCATCGGTTTCGCTGAGGAAGAGTAAGTTTTTGGAAGTTTGTTGGAGTTGGGTGACGATCGAGTCGGTCATAGTGGCTGTTAATTAGCTGAAAACAAGACAAGTTAGAGATTTTAAGGATTGGTTGAGTTGGGGCGAACGAATCTATCAAGGCGGGCTGAATAATCTTACACAAGTGTAAACCATCGCTGTCTGTAGATTTGAGTGCTTTAGCAATTCTAAAACCATCCTGATGTGGCAACCAAGCTCTAGTAAGTAAGTAGAATTGGTCTAGCTTGGATGTATGCTGGAGTTTTACCAGACTTGTCGAAGCACGATGATGCGATGGTTCAGGTGGCGTTTGACGAGGTAGCGCGAACGACGGATAGCCTCAAAGAAAGTGGAATTCGTCAAGTTCGTTCACCAGTTGCGAGTGCAGTAACTTCAGGGCTGATAAAGCATCTGATTTACTCCTATTATTCTTTACCATGAAAATTAGAGGAGCTAGCAGTATGGCAACAAAGATTTTATGTCCGGGATGGGACAATCTCTCTAAGGAGCAAAAAGAGCTTGCAACAGAATGGATTAAATCACTCATCAGCTTCAGAATAACTACGACCCAATTATCTGATTCTCTTTTCGACAAGTCTTCAGATAACTCCTTAAATCCAATAGATAATGCCATCAAAAATTTTCAGTTTGAGGTGGTAGACTCTTCAAGTACGTCGGAAGGAATTAATATTAAAAGAATTATTCCACCAGGAGTATTTGATACACCAGACCGCCCCGATGACGCTATTCCTCAATTAGTATGCCTAGTTAATTGCTGGAGAAACGGTCATTCTGACTGTGACAAAAGGTGTAGTGAAGTAGGCTGATAATTCAGTAGCTTATCATTATTTAAGAAATGCAGCGACCGCATGATGTAGGGTTGGCAGAAACCTGTTTTGATTTTGCTGTTTTACAAGGAATAGATTTTACTAGAGTAAACCTTGAAAAATCAAAGTTCCATAAGGTTAATTTTGGAATTAAACTGAGCTGGCAAGTTTCTTTGCTTTGTGCGACACTACTGTTAGCTAGCTTAGCTGGTTGTTTCCTAGGAGCAGGGAGCTTACTAGCAACGGGATTGTTGACGAAATCTTCATTACCTTATGGGGTTTCAGTTTTACTTTCTTTAAGTATCACATTATTTTGTAGTGTACGAAAAAACTTTGTTCTGGGAACTATTATAGGTATAGGAGCCTTGCTGCCACTTCTATTATTATCGCTCACTCTGCCTTCCCCAACGAATAGCCTTGACATAAGTGTTCCTTTCTTTTTAGGGTCTGGAGCCACAGTGTTAGTTTCAATAAGTATAGAGATAGCCACTTTATCGCTAATTTTATTGAGAGTTTCACTAGCCTCTACTGTGATAGCTACTGTAAGTACATTTTTCCCAATGCTTGCAGTAACTATTATAAGTGCACCCATAACCAAAGTAATGCCGATCGTAATTGTAACTATTGCAATTTCCTGCTATCTTAGCTGGAAAGCACTCACTTGCAGTCCCGGCTTCCTCTGGAGGATGCAAGCAGTAATAGCAATAGTGACAAAAGGAGGAAATTGCTTTAAGGAAGCCAATTTAACTGATGCAGACTTTACTGGTGCAACGCTTAAGTTTTGCGATTTACGAAAGGCTGATCTTACTCGTACTCGCTTCTCTAAAGTAAAAGCACTAGAGTATGCTCGTCTCGACAATACCTACCTTGCCAATCCGCAAATTCGGCAACTGGTCGTCACGCTTGACGGACAGTCTCAAAACTTTGATGGCTTGAATTTGGAAGGGGTGAACCTACAAGGCGCAAATCTACAAGATGCCAGTTTTATTGGAACAAACCTCAACAACGCTAACTTGCAGAATGCGAATTTGTCCAAAGCTATCCTGAAGCAAGCGCAACTCGACGGTACAGATATGACGGGAGCAATTCTCACAGGAGCTTGTATCGAAGATTGGGGAATTACAGGTAGCACCAAACTAGAGGACGTGCAATGCGACTATGTATTCATGCGCCTGGAAACCAAAGATAATCCCAACCGATTGCGGAAACCAGATAACTGGGGAGAAACCTTTGCTCTGGGGGAGTTTGCTGATTTCATTAAACCTTATGTGGATACTCTAGATTTGTACCACAGTCAGGATATTGACCCCCGCGCTATCTCCATTGCACTTAAAAACTTATCCACCGACCATCCAGAACAAGAGCTACGGTTTGTGGCGATCGAACGGCGGGGCAACAATGGCTTGAATCTCCGGTTTACAACTGCACCAGGGGCGGACAAATCTGAGTTAAGCCGTCAGTATTTTAGAGATTACGCTCGAATTAAGAAAGAACTGCCGCTTACCGTTCAGCTAAGATTGGCTGAACGAGATGCTGAAATTCGTACACTTAAGGATACGATTGAGCAGTTTATTCAGACAGGTACGCATCAATCTAAGATTCACGCAGAAACAATTCAAATCGTTCAAGGAGGATTAATCGTGACTCAGAACAAGGGAATCAACATTCGTTCAGGCGGTGGCAACATTGGAGATATCAGCGGGTTAGTTGGCGGTGATGTCAGCGGAGTCGTTAATCTCGGTAGGATTAGCGGCAACGTAACTAATACGATCGCTCGGTTGCCAGAGTCCGAGGAACCTTCGGAACCCAACCTCAAAGAACTTTTAACACAACTCCAACAAGCGATCGAAAATGATTCCGATCTATCCGACCCCGACAAAGCGGATTTATTAGAGCAGGTGCAAGCTTTAGCAGAAGCTAAGCAAACAGAGGAACCTGCTAAAAAAGAAGGGCTGACACGGAAAGCGAAGAAGATGTTTGAGGCAACATTGAACAGTTTGCCCCAGACTGCCAGCATTGTAGAGGCGTGTACCAAGTTATTGCCCATGATTTTGAAGGGGTTAGGGTTGCCTGCTTAACATTGCAGTATTTGTAGGAATAGCTGTAGCGATCTGCAACACTAATCTCTACAGCTAACAGGTTCCTATGGTGTCCATAAGAAGCTTTTGGCAAACTTGAATCTTAGTGACAACGAAGGGGCTATTGTTCTCTTTGTTGATGGAGAATTGGGAACAATTAGAGTAGAATAACACCCTAATTTCCTCATACTTACTCAACCATACTGCACGACTTCATCACCTTGAGCCGATGCTACTGCAATACTCCAAACAGTTTTTGGAACGAAACTACAAGTTTTACAGCGTAAGGATCATAAATAAAGTTTAATTAAATGTAACGAGCGGGGTGGATCTGACATTGATTTAATTATCCACAGTAGTTCAAAGTTTTACAGAATAAGCCATTGACCTATAAGAACTGTCCGGGTCATTGCTCTATAATGGTGACAGATAATATGTTTTGATTTTAATTTTAATTCCGAGGTTTTCTTATGGCGATCGAACTTTCAGGTATAACCTTTCCCGAAAAGGGTGATTTGGTCGTCGGCGTGTCTGGGGAAGAAGAAATACTTAATAATGGCTTCGCTAATACTCTTACTGGCAAGGACTTAACGCTTGGTAACAGTGAGAACAGTATCAACAGCACTCCGACAAGAATCAGCGGTTTCTACAACAGCGGGACGTTTAATGCCAGTGATGGTAACGGCTTAATCGTTGCTGCGGCAGACTACGGCGATTTAATCCCTGATACTTACGAGTATACGGTCAGCGGCATCCACAACACGGGCACACTCAATACGGGTGAGGATAACGACTTAATCGTCGGCATCCGTTACCAAGGAAGATACAGGTCGAGTGATCGTGATAGTAATGGCATTTTCAACGAAGGAGGCACCATTGATACAGGTGGTGGTGATGACATAATCACGGGCATTGCCCAGGGTTTTTTGAGTGTAGGAATTGAGCATGGCTCTAACAACCCCAACTTGCAAAGCCCGATCGTCATAAAGACTGGCAACGGTAACGACACAATCGCGGGTACTGGCGAATACATGGGCTTACGTTTTGGTTCCATCAATGGTTCCATCATTGATACTGGGGAAGGGGATGACGTAATCACTGGCACTGGTGGGTATTCTGGCACGATTCTCTACTCCTCTTTTCTCAACACCGGCGAGGGTAACGACACAATCACTGGCATTTCAACTCAGGGCGATGCCATTGCCAATTCCTCCACCATCAATACCGGGGATGGCAACGATATAATCACTGGCACTAGCACTTACGGCGTCGCCATCTCCAATACCGGCACCATCAATACTGGCGATGGCAACGATATAATCACTGGCATTAGGACTGATTTTCGCTTTGGCGGGACTATCGCCAACGAGGGTATTATTAATACTGGTAAGGGCGCGGACTCCATCATTACTGATAGCGGGTTTGCTAGCTTGGGCAACATATTTTTAGGGAAAGGTACAGACTATATCAGGGGTTCTGGTTCTGCTACTTTCTATGGCGGAAAAGATCGAGACTCACTGGAATTAACATCAGGCAACTATACCGTTGAAATATTGGGGACAACGGTGGGTTTTAGAAGTAGTAATGGCACTATGAAAACTTCTGAGTTTGAAGAACTCATAGCTGGTCGCACAACCTATGACTTCAGCAGTCTAACTAACGGTCAAACAATTAGTGTCGCCTAGCCGTCTGTTTGAGAAGTAGGGACAGCTAGCTAAGTGAAAAGTTTTGCTGTCCTGAAATACCCTTTATTCTTTACTGATAACTCTTTCATCAAAATCATCGATCGTCCTCAATCTCCTTCACCTTCCACAACCAACTCATACACCCTCAAACTCGGATGTTCGCCAATGAGTCGCCAAACATATCCTTCAACCGTTGGTGTAGGTCGCACCCCTTGGCGATACAGAAAGATTGGCTCGTTTCTCAACAATGCGGTGAATATCTCCCGCTGTCCGTCTTTGCCATCGTCCCAGATTAGGTGAGCTTTGCCGAAGTACCCAACGCCCATCAAACTGGCAAACAAGGATTCTATCAGGGTTTGCTGCTCATCTTGGTTAAGCGTGGATTCACCGTAGGTGTCGATTATGGGTGTTTTGGATTTGGGCTTGAGTGATGCGATGAGGGCGGTGGCGAGGTTGAGATATTTTTTCATTGGTCGGTGGAGATGCGTATACCAAATATTATGCAATCACACAGCGACTTGGAAAAAATCTGGCACCAACTCAATCTCTACTAAGCATTGGGTTTACAGAAATTAAGTGTGGTGCGTCGATTTTGTTGAGTAACATCTACAACTTTTGCCTCCGGTTAGCGAGCTGTTTGAGAACCCAACTTTAAAAATAGGTTTTACGATCGCACCGCAATTGGGGCTATTTACACTTTATGCCCTAACAGCCTTGGCGGTTGCTATGCTATCGGCTTGGTATTGTAAATCTTAGCCCGTTAGTAATCTGGCGAATGTGTTCCTTGTTAGCAGACAAAATGAGGTGATTGTAGTTTGCCCCATTCAGGCGAATCGGTGTGGGATAACGGACAATGAGCGTTGCCATTCTTTCCATAGCCGGATCTTGATCGGAGGAAGGCAAAATTAAACAGGCTGGGCGACCCTGAATTTGTAACCTTTGCACCTGGGGACGAGTACCATAGGGATTTAGTCTATGATTCAGTGCATCCTTACAAACATTTTGAATCGTTGACGGCGACGGTGACGATAACCCGATTATCTGGAAGAATCCATCAGCACCACTGAAGCGTTCTTCATAGCCCTTAGTAGGTCGCCAATTGCTGGGGTAGCTCAAGCTAACACCATAAGTCGAATTCTTGTATTGCTTTGTACTGGAAGCAGGTTTACGTGAAACTTGAATTTGACCAATTGATGGGTAAAGCTGGCTGCTACTGCTACCTGGGGAGAGTATTCCCGTTAGTGCCACGAAGGTTAGAAGTCCTAGGCTACACAAGAATGACGATCGATAAACAATGTTTTTCATGGATTTTCTCGAAATGCTCTAGAGGGCTTATGCAAACACCCAGAAATTGCGCTTTTTTCAAGGACTGTTTAGTTATTCAACAATCTCTGTGAATTGGAACAATCTCGAACTGTTACTGATACCTTTCACTCGCATTCACCTATATCCGGTTTTTATGAGGATGGGAGCCTTATAATTTCAGTTTGCTAAGATTCGAGATGCGGAAACAGGACTGGTGCGATCTGCTTCGCAACATTGCTGCCAACCTCTACTACATTTACGTTTATTAACTGGAATTTAGCCTCTTTCCTAGTTATCCAGTTCGCAGGGTAAAGTAATACTATCTTGGGTAAGTTGGCATAAGGTGGAAAAAGATAGCAGAGGGTATCTTGCGAGATTTAGAGAGCTGTTTTAAGACTTATCAACCAAACGATCGAATTAACAGCCAACAAAAAGGTATAAAAAATATAGATTGATGGAGCGCACATAGCTCTCCACAAAGAAGGCATTTTAAGTGTTTTCAAATAACCGAGCGGGTGAACTAAACCTTTTGGTATAGAACGAGTATTAAAACTTTCATCTAAAGCCCTTTCATCATTCAAGAATTCGGTAACATCAGCGGCTCTTTGCATATAATAAAATTGTACTCTCCAATATGTAGCTTCTAAAAACCAAAAACCAAAAATTATAACGTATCCCAGCGGAACTAACACATCTATTTTGCTGGCAAACACCCAACCAATCAACGCTACCCAAATGGTAATTGCTGCCGTTTTTAATTGCTGCAAAATTGTACTAAAGTTAGCTATTTTTTTCTCTAATTCCTCTGCTCCTTGTTGCAACATTACTAGCTGAAATTCAAATCGATCCATGTTAAATTCGGAGATGGCTATATGGTTCCTAACTTTGAAATACCGAATTTCAGCAGATTCACTTCCCGAACGGTTGTCCCCACCACTGCCAGCATTCTTTGTTGAAAGGTGACTTCCACTTGTAGATTAGCTCTGACTCTAGCTGTAACCGATGCTTTCGATTCGTCGGCGCTCCGTACCAAAAAGCTATAGCCACACTCACATCCAGGGAATAACGCCGATGCAGTTCGATGTAGTTGGCAATGTAGCTATGACAATCGTGGCTCATCCATCGTTGCTTGGGAGTACGTTCTGTTTCTCCCACATAGAGAACCAAGCGGTATGCGTTGTCGATGACGAAATAGAGACAAGTACGATCGCCCCAATCCGGTTTCTCACAAAATGAGAGATTGTGCAGTTCTAGGGCAAAGGGGTCTATGTTGTTGGGGTCACAGGGATTGGGCGCTAACTCGAATAGACTTGCCTGTCGCGGTTGGTCAGCACCTTGAGATTGTTGGTGTTCCAAAATGCGCTGTTTCCAAGAATACAGAGCTTCACCACTCATGGTTAACTGAGGAGATTTTGGGATTCTGGCTTTGGGCTTAAATTCAGGGAAAAGTTCGAGTTGCTCCACGGGTTTAAAGATTGTTGGACGATCGCTGCTGTCAAGTTTAGCTCAAGGAAATTCTGCCAAACCCCACGCTCCCAGTAGTAATGTTTCCAAATATGGAACTGATACTGTCACAATTATACCAAACTGATGACAGCGGTTGTTGAAAATATCAACAAAATCTTGAGATTCTGTCACAGATTTTTTGGCGGTTCGATGTTAAGGAAAGTTTATTTAGCCAAGTTTCGGAAACTGTCGCATCCACTTTGCCCTTTTATTCGATCGATTCTTAGCTATTCATAATAAATCGAACAAAATCCTAGCAGCTTTTACACTTCTTACGAGTTGACAATCCAGGGAAAAGGAAAATCCTCATGCTTCGCTTTAGGGTGATGATGTTTTTGCTCCCTAGCTATGAGAATCTATCATCGTTTTGTCTCCCTCCAAGAAAGAGTTGAATCAGGCATAGAATCCCAAGAAGCATTTCTGCCAATGGCGGGACGTTCGATTTGTCCCAGACTTTCGGAAAACTCATGAATCTAGAAGAATTAGTAAAGTTTCTGAAATATGAAACTGACCTCAACCAATTCTTTGATTCAACGGCTGGGTACTATTTTCAGAACCAATTGCTTCCTTCACCAACCGAAGCTCAAAGGGTAAAAATAGCCCTAGCAATAAGTGACCAGATAGAAGGCAAGCACCCGCAAAGTACCGACGCAACCTATCTAGCTGCATATAAAATTGCAGAATCTGTTTAACTACTCACCACTGACCTCTCATTCTACTGGGAGGTCAGAACTCATACTAACCCTCAAACACATGGCAAGAGATTTAAGTGCTTACAATGTACCAGCAAAACCCTGCTATTCCTGTCCGTTTGCTGGAAGAGAACCAATCCCTCTACCTCCGATCGACTGGCTTATTATTACGACCAACTCCTCAATGGCGGCTCCCAGCACTTATGCCATAGCGCAGAGAAAACAATTTGCCGAGGCGGACGAACGATCCAACAAGAAATGGTTTTGTTTGATTGGTATCATTGAAGAACCTACCGATGAAGCTTTCAATCAAGCTGTTGCAGAAGTTCAATTGAAGAGAAACAAAAACAATGGAAACGGTAGAAACGATGGAAAAACAGAAAACATCTCAGAAACACATTGATTTGTTTCTGAAACCCAAAGATTGTTTCTTCTTGTACAATCCCTCTAATTGGTGCCATGGGTGGGCGCTCGGTCAAATTGAGCTTCCCATCCCTACTAGCTATTCCCGTTTCTTGACTTTGGTTCGTGATGCTGAAGGTGGCTGTCATTGGGTTTCTGCTAAAAATGTTGCCATTCGAGAGGGCAATCATCGTCAGACTCATCTTTTTGAGACTTACTCAGCCAATGCTTTCGATTGGACAAAAATCAACAGTTTTAAGCCAATTGTCTGGTAATTCTATGGAAACCTTAAAGATTACTCAAGAACACATTACTTGGTTTCCTGAACCAAAAGACTGTTTCTTTCACTATGGAAATGTTTGGTGTCCAGGTTGGGCGGTTGGTGCAATTGAACTTCCGATCGTCCCCTACTATTCCCGTTCCTTTACCTTAGTTCGAGATTCTACTGGCGAAAGTCATTGGTTTCTAGCCAACAAGGTTTTGTTTCGTGGTGACAGTCATTTATTCGACAGTTACATCGGAAACAGTTTCGATTGGGCAAGAATTCACACTTTCAAGCCTCTTATTTCCTAATTTCTTACCTGACAGCAGCGGTTTACCAGTTCGCTACTGGTTTTTTTATGCTCAACTCCCCTGTTCCGAACCCTAATGCTAATGCTCCTTCTTTGATTCAGCACAGATTTGTTATCTGTTACGCCTATTATTCGATCGGTGCTGCTACAGAACATGGTAGCATTTTGTTTCTGGCTAACTATGAAAATCCTGAATGGATTACTGATTTTGAAGAAGCCTATTTCTTTGAGTCTAAGGAAAAGGCAGAACAAGTAGTTGCGACTCTACAGCAAAACTTCAAAGCTAATAATTTTCCCACAGATTCTGTCTCTGTCCTTCTAGTCAATTGGTCAGAATCCGATTAACACTTTTGGCTTTTATCTCTATAACAAATGGGGATAAAAGTCAACTTTTTGGTGTCTGAACTCAAAAACAGAAAAGGGATATAAGCTAAAAAATAATTTATTAGTTGATTACTGACATGGTGTTAACAGCAGGCTTAGCCACAAAATTGTTGCGAGCGACAATTGCCGATTACAATTTCTGGCCTCAATCCGAAGGCGATTCATTGTTGGCGATTAGAAGGGCGAAGTTGCCATTTGATGACGCAGCTATTCTCTCCAGGGATGCTTCAATGCGGAGATCTGCAATCAAGGCACTCAATCCCGAAGCCCCTACTTACAAAGCTCCGGCAAATCGAACAATTTCTAATCAAACCCTTGATGAACTCTTCCAGCCTTTGATTAGAAATGCGCTGACTGAGTTAGCGACTGTCACCCAGAATCAAGGTTTGACGATGGAGGGAACTGTTCCGGCAGAAGCGGTCTTTGGCATTTTGATGCCGATCGAAGCAATCGAATATCTGACTGAACTTTACCAAGTTTTCAGCCAGTTACAGAATCCCAAAGTTATCCGGGTTTCTGATGATGCTAATCCAACTCCCGACGCTTACACCAGTCTCATGATTGTCGGAGAGTCAATGGAACTTGAGTTGATTATTGCTCAGACTCTGTTGATTCAAACCTGATTCTTTACCAGACGCGCGAAACTCAAACTCTTTTCTCTCAAAGCTAGGTTCAGTCTCGCTTCCATAATCTCTTTCTTGGTATGCCGATGCCAAGAAAGGGATTGTTTGTCTATCAAATTTTAGGCGATTAAGCTAATGCCAATTAGAATCACAGCTCCCACTCAACCCAGTATTCAAGTCGGAGGATTGCCCTATTCTCTCCCAGTTACAGCAGTTACTCCCACCAACACCAATACCGATGTTCGTTTCAAACTGAATGGTGTAGTTGTTGGTACAGATACCACAGCCACCAATGTTGGCACTACTGCTGCACCTATCTATCAATTTGGAATGTCAATTCCAATTAATACCGCAGGTGTTCATGTCATTGAAGCTGAAGACATCAGCGGTACAGCTCCTGTTACAGTTCGATCGACTGCTCAACTCAATTTTGAAGTCAAGGTCAATGTTCCTACAATTGCCTTACGCGCTCCTGTTCTTTACTCAGGGCAAACAGTCGTAGTTGCTGATGTTCAACACATTCCAACTAACGGTTTTGTTCGATTCACTTTGAATGGCGCAATTATCAAAGAAAGTCCCTGGGTTCCATTCGAGGCACCCATCACACAAAATGGAACTCTCCGAGCGGACATCATGCTCGGTACCAGCGTTCTTGCCACCGCCACTCGCGATGTTGCTCTCATTCCCCCAGAACCTGCCATTGTTGGCCCTCCTGGTGAACCCGGCCCCGCTGGCCCTCCTGGTGAACCCGGCCCGAAAGGTGATAAAGGCGATCGTGGTGATATTGGCGTTCCCGGTGCGACTGGCCCTGCTGGCGCTCAAGGAATTCCAGGGATTCCAGGCTCTCAAGGGATGCAAGGCATTCAAGGCGTTCCCGGTGTTGATGGTTTACCCGGTATCCCCGGCCCCGCTGGTGACAAAGGCGATCGCGGTGAATCAGGAATCCCCGGTATCCCCGGTGCTAAAGGCGATAAAGGCGATCGTGGTGACACCGGGCCTCAAGGACTTCAAGGAATTCCGGGTGCTGTTGGTGCAGCAGGCTTACCAGGTGAAAAAGGCGAACCGGGTGCTCAAGGTAGCCAGGGTTTGCAAGGCGCACCGGGCTTGATCGGACTTACCGGCCCTAAAGGAGACACTGGAGTGACTGGTGCAGTGGGTGCAACTGGCCCTCAAGGAATTCCCGGCCCCAAAGGTGATAAGTAGTTAAACAAAATTAATTACATAAATAACTAATATGATATAATAAGAATATTAAGTATATTTAAAGAGGTT
>NZ_JAUBTU010000049.1:18297-49933 GCF_036705085.1 Microcoleus sp. B6-A1 | reverse complement strand
AATTAAATAACTTACAATTTTATTTGTTTTTGTGGGATGGGCGTCCCGCCCGTCCTTTTTGGCCGGGCGGGACGCCCATCCCACAAACTTGTGGAAGTTATTTAATTCTCATTCCTAAAATACAAATCCAAGATTTAGTAAACCCGCCTCGGCTCAAAACTCGCAACTGTCGATCGATTAATTTTTGCTAGGGGGTGATACTTGATAAAGTCCTCTAACGGGCCCTGCATCAGTCGGTGAATTTTGCTGCTGTGTTGGAAGTGTAAACTGATCTTGGAGTCCGGCGGGAGTAGGGAAACAGCCGCTTGGTTGAGGTGCTAGCTGGCAAGCTGCAGGCAGTGCCATGACTGAGGCATCGAAGGGATTAACTGCATCTGGGACGCGGAGAATCGGGTCGCTGGAAACTTGCCGCTGCATTACTCGGCGGTAGAATCCGTTGACGCGACTAGCATCCCGCTCAATTTCTTTTTCGGGAAAGGCAACGACGCCGCTGGGGGAACCGATGCCTAAATAGTCGCCCAAGTAACCTTGCAAGCTGACGTTGTGGTAAAAGTCTCCTGAAGCTTGAAAAAATTGTCGGTTGAAGTCGTCGGCAATCGGGTGAAATCGCTCGGTTTGTGCTTGAGCTGGTTTGACGGATGCCAGTGCGGCAGAGGCGACAGCGAGAATCAACGCGCCGCTTAGGCTTTTTAATTTTTGACTCATATATTTGGGCCTCCTTAATTAATTCCGATTCCACTTTGACACTCCCTGACCTAAAGGACAGGGATTCTTAATTCAGCGATTGACCTTAAAATGTTGCGTCCTTTCGGCAATCCTTAAACTTTTCAACCGTGCAATTGCACCAATTGACGAGCTTAACTCACAACCACCCCAGAGGGTCTATCTCCAAAAGCGTACTAGGATACGAACCTAGAGTTCGGGTGTGCCCCACCCTACTTGATTGAAACAAATTATTGATTTTCTGGTGGGTGAGAATGCGTTGATTCCCCAGCTCTGTTTTACAAGGTTTTCGCTACCCTTCTTTTTGCTTTTAAAAAGCTTTCAGGTTCGAGGGTGCCGACTAAAAGCCGCTTCACAACCGCCCACCTTGGGAATTACAACCATGTGTATTCTATCAAAAAGCCGTCAAGCGATTTTAGATTTTAGATTTTAGATTTTAGAATTGAAGCATTGACCCCACGGATAAATACGTTCGGCAAGTTTCATCGGAGACAGGTTTTTTATTTCTGGGTCCTGAGTTGGCGCGTTGGAATGAATCCGGGGGCTTTTATCCTGGATGCCTTCGGTCAAGCGAAAGACGGGATTTTCAACCCAATTTTTTGATAAACTGATTATCGGCGGATTATTTGTGTTTTTTATAGGGTGTGAGTTATGGATGCTGCGGATTTAAAGGTGTTGCGCGATCGACTTCTAGATTTGTTGTGCGAGTTTGCTTATCGTGAAGGCGATTTTGTGCTGTCTTCGGGGCAGAAAAGTTCTTATTACATTAACTGTAAACCGGTGACGCTGCACGCTGAAGGTGCTTTGGCAACGGGACGTTTGCTGTTGTCGATGTTGTCGTCGGATGTCCAAGCTGTGGGCGGTTTGACTTTGGGTGCTGACCCGATTGTAACTGCTGTGAGTGTGGTTTCGGCTTTGGGCGATCGACCTATACCAGCTTTAATTGTCAGAAAGGAGACGAAGGGACACGGGACAATGGCGTATATTGAGGGGCCACTGTTGCCAGAGGGCACGAATGTGGCGGTTTTGGAGGATGTGGTGACGACGGGTAAGTCAGCGATGCAGGCGGTGGAACGGTTGCGCGGTGCGGGTTATAAGGTCGATCGTATTTTGTCTCTGATTGACAGGGAGCAAGGTGGAGGGGAATTATATCGCGAGGCAGGATTGGATTTTAAAGCCATTTTTACGATTAAGGATCTTAAAGAATGGATTAAGCTGAGGCGCATCTAAATTTGACAATCAAATTCGAGCAAATTCTTGTGGGGAGTAGGGGTTGGGCGTCCCGCCCGCCCAAAAATACAATTTAGATGCGTAACAGCTTAGTAGCAAAAAATAGCAGTTTGTGCGATTCCCCTCGTTACCAGGTTCTACCTGATAACGCAGATATTTTCGCTCTGGCTCATGTTAACAATGGTGCAAGATATCAATCTTAACCAGCGAGTTTAAGGCTATGAAAACCATCCGTTTTATTGACTTATTCTCAGGAATAGGCGGCATGAGATTAGCCTTGGAATCCGCCGCTCATTCCTTGAATCTAAAAACTGAATGCGTATTAAGCAGCGAAATCAATCCCGACGCTCAATTAGTTTACCAGAAAAACTTTGCGGACACACCTTTAGGCGACATCCGACTAATTGACAAACTCCCTGACCATGAAATTTTACTAGCGGGATTTCCTTGTCAGTCTTTCTCCTATGCTGGCAAAAAAGAGGGATTTGGAGACACCAGAGGCACCCTATTTTTTGAGATTGCAAGGTTAATTGATACCTTTAAACCTCAAGCATTTATTTTCGAGAACGTGCGGGGGCTTGTCAGCCACGACGGCGGCAGAACCCTCGAAACTATTAAGGGCGAAATCAAAAGCCGAGGTTACAGCTTCGATTATTTTTTGCTCAACAGCTCTAACTTTAGCTTACCTCAGAACCGTGTCCGAGTTTACCTAGTAGGAATTTTAAATGCTTCGCCCCAATTTAAGCTAATTACCGACGTAGGCCCAAAAGATTCGCATTCCTCTAGTCATCAACAGCTATCGTTATTTTCCCCGTTAAGTCAACCTGTTAGAGTTGCCGATATTTTGGAAGACAATCCAGATCCAAAATATGATTGTTCGCCAGAATTTGTTAATGCCTTGAAACAAATAGTTAACAATGATTTCAGCCGACTGCACGGTAGGCGGCTAATTGACTATCGCGGTGGCAATTCGATTCATTCTTGGGAACTGGGTTTGCGAGGCGAGTGCAGTTTAGACGAAATTGAATTAATGAATCTTTTTATCTTGAAAAGGCGCAATAAAGAATTTGGAGCTGACCAAGATGGCAAGCTATTAACTAAAGAGCAAATAGCTACTTTTTTTGCTCATCCCAATCTCGATGAAATGCTAGATTCCTTGGTAACAAAAAAATACCTGCAACGGAACAACAATCAATACAAACCTGTATCCGGTAACTTTTCCTTTGAAGTCTATAAATTTCTCGATCCGCAGAAAATTTCTGTAACAATTGTTGCCAGTGATGCTAATAGATTAGGAGTTTACTCTCATAACCGAGTCCGCAGGATTACTCCCCGCGAGGCGGCGCGGTTACAAGGTTTTGCCGATAGTTTTATTCTGCATCCTAATGATGATAAAGCTTATCATCAACTGGGTAATAGTGTAAGTATTAATGTAGTTAAAGCTGTTGCTCTAGAAGTTATCCAGAATGTTTTGTGCTCTACCAAACAAAAAGTTAGCGCCTGGTGAATTGGAAGGGTGAGCCGAGTATTTCCGCCCACCATATCAACTAGCTTTGCGCTACAGGTTCCTTAGCCAAAAACTTCTCTAATTCCGCCAAAGCATCGGCATCAACCTTAGATCGGTGTTTTATTGAAGGGAAATATAAACTCTGCTCGCTCTAATTTTATCAAAATCAGCTCAGGTACTGGGACCACAAAGGAAAATAAACTTTTCGGTGCTAAACAAGCGCAAGCTTTCAGGTTCAGAATCTCTACCAATCGACTGATTTTAGCAGAGGGAAATTATAACCTGAGTGAGATATTAACTAGAGAAGATTGTTTTAAAATGTTAGATGACGCGCACGGAGAAGCAGTAATGATTTTACCTGCATCTATTAAAAGGAAATGGAAACTACTGGCAACAGCCTTTATTTGTCCTCTGACACTAATTGGTGTTGGCATTCAGCAACAACCGCTTCAAGCACAACAAAATCCATCTAAGACTAATGTTGCTGCTTTGCCAGATGGTATTTACCTGTACGGAGATTCGCCACAGCCCAACCAAGTTCTTCAAAACTATATTGTGTTTCAACGCCAGAACGATCGCGTCGTTGGTGCAATCTACGCGCCGCGATCGGACTTTGCGTGCTTCACTGGTAAAATTGAGGGAAATACACTGTACGGGAAGGCAATCTCAGCCGGAAAAGTTCAAACAATTGAAGTCAATACTCAGCTAACAAATCTGCATTCTATCCGCACAATTAGCTCAAACGATCGCCGCATTCTTTCAACGTGCAAAGATACAGCGCGAGCTAACATCTCCAGGTAAATCTTTTACCTAGCTAAAATGGTGCATGAGGCTGGCGGTGCGTTACACGGCGTTAACGCACCCTACAAATTGAAAATTTCTCGTTACCAGGCAGAGCATGGTAATAAATATCTTGGTAAGTATTAATGTGGTTGAATCTGTTGGTCTAGAAGTAATCCAGAAGTGCTTATCCTCTGCAAAG
This sequence comes from Microcoleus sp. B6-A1, assembly GCF_036705085.1. Taxonomy (NCBI): domain Bacteria; kingdom Bacillati; phylum Cyanobacteriota; class Cyanophyceae; order Oscillatoriales; family Microcoleaceae; genus Microcoleus; species Microcoleus sp. B6-A1. The sequence goes on along the minus strand of NZ_JAUBTU010000049.1, from coordinate 45,491 downwards.
CAATTGGCTTTGAAAAATGCAGTTTAATCAGCATCAAGCAGCAAATTTATTGTTCTGCGGTTGAGGAAGTGCGATCGCCCGCACCGAATATCCAGTCCACACTGACTGTAAAATCAGGAAATGCGATCGGTGCCACCTCTTGACCAGGGTACAAGTTTAGTATTAAACTATAACCGTTTGGTGTTGGCTGGCGGTAAACTTCCAAGCAGTTTTCAAGTAAATTAACCAGCCAAACCTCTTGAATGAGCGATCGGGCATAAATAGGAATTTTGATATTTCTGTCATTATCCACTGTACTGTCAGCGACTTCTACCAAAAGTAACACTTCTGAGGGAACTGGATGTGCTGTCTCGTAATCATCATCGCGAAATTGGAGCAATACTACATCAGGTTGCGGTTCAGTACGTTCGCTTAACAAAACAGGGTTTTGGACATCAACAATAACTCTATCTTCTGGTAATCGGTGAAAAAGTCGGTTAAGTCGTCTCACAGCAGTTGCGTGACGAGTTCCAATAGCAGCCATTTGAATAATTTCTCCTTCAATGAGTTCGACGCGCTCAGCTTCAGAAAGAATCCCTGTCTCACCCATTAAATGATATTCTTTCACCGTAAAAAGGCGTTTTTGAAGTTGAACGGACATCGCAATTCTCCTTTTCGGAAACTCCTTTTAATATAACCTTAAGTAAGGTGCGCCATCAGCACGCTAATTTTGAGCGGGCAGGATGCCCGCCCCACAAGAAACGAAACAGCTTGAGGATTAAGTAAGGTGCGCTATCGGCACCCTACGAATTAATCCAATTAGCTTTGGGCTACAGGTTCCTTAGCCAAAAACTTCTCTAATTCTGTCAAAGCATCGGCATCAACCTTAGTCTGCATCGGACAGAACTTAGGCCCGCACATCGAACAGAATTCAGCAGTTTTGTAGATATCCGCCGGCAAAGTTTCGTCGTGATATTCCTTGGCGCGTTCTGGATCTAATGACAGCTCAAATTGACGGTTCCAATCGAAATTGTAACGTGCTTTCGAGAGTTCGTCATCGCGATCGCGCGCACCCGGACGGCCCCGTGCAATATCTGCAGCGTGAGCCGCGATTTTGTAAGCAATCAGCCCGTTTCGGACATCCTCAGCATTCGGCAATCCTAAGTGTTCCTTCGGCGTCACGTAACACAGCATTGCAGTACCGTACCAACCAGCCATCGCCGCCCCAATTGCTGAGGTAATGTGGTCGTATCCAGGCGCAATATCTGTCACCAACGGCCCCAAAACATAGAAGGGTGCTTCCGAACATTCCTCCATTTGTTTCTTGACATTAAACTCAATTTGATCCATCGGAACGTGGCCTGGGCCTTCCACCATTACCTGCACATCATGTTCCCAAGCTTTGCGAGTTAATTGTCCCAAAGTTTTGAGTTCAGCTAATTGAGCATCGTCAGAAGCATCGTGAGTGCAACCGGGGCGCAGAGAATCTCCCAAACTAAACGAAACATCATATTTTTTGAAGATTTCAATGATGTCGTTAAAGTGAGTGTAGAGAGGATTTTGTTTGTGGTGATGCAGCATCCACCGCGCCAAAATGCCGCCGCCGCGAGAGACAATCCCAGTCAGGCGATTTTTTACCAACGGCAAATGCTCGATCAAAATTCCGGCGTGAATTGTTTGGTAATCAACACCTTGTTGAGCGTGTTTGTCAATGATGTGAAGAAAGTCATTCGGCGTCAGACTTTCCATATTACCATGAACGCTTTCTAAAGCTTGGTAAATTGGTACAGTACCGATCGGCACTGGTGAAGCTTTGATAATTGTAGTGCGGATTTCATCCAAGTTGCCGCCACCGGTGGACAAGTCCATCACGGTATCAGCGCCGTATTTCACTGCTAGTTTAAGCTTGTCAACTTCTTCTTCCATATTGGAAGAGTTGGGAGATGCACCGATATTAGCATTGACTTTGCATTTAGACGCAATACCGATCGCCATCGGTTCCAAATTCGGGTGATTGATGTTAGCCGGAATAATCATCCGTCCCCGCGCTACTTCCGCGCGGATAAGTTCTGGCGGGAGATTTTCTCGCTTAGCAACAAAGTGCATTTCCTCAGTAATTACACCTTGACGGGCGTAGTGCATTTGAGATACATTGCTCTGGCCCTGACGCTTAGCGATCCATTCGGTACGCATATTTAATTTCCTTGATAAACAGCTTCCCTCCGCTGGTATTACCCAGACTCAGGTTCTAAGGGTGTTTTCTCAGCCCGGATATTCGGGCACCCCTAGCTAAGCTGTTAATAGTAGCACTGATGCCTGTACCAGATGAAGGCAATTAAGGAAATCTTAATATAAACAATGGGGTGAGGAGATCGAAAGTGCGATCGCCCTTTTGGGGCTTCTGATATTTCTGCTGTTTAAAAAGTACACGCCAGCGCAGCTATCCCGAAGGCAATCGCACCCCATTTAACAACCTAAAAACAATCACACCTCATCAGGATTAATCCCCATTTCGCGCAATTTTGCTGCTAGGCGATCGGCGCGTTGTTTTTCTTCCTCCGCGCGAAGGCTTTCTTGTTGTGCGCGCAAACTTTCTCGTTGCGCCCGCAGGCGTTCTTCTCGGGCACGTTCCTCTCCAATTAACAGCAAATTCCCTTCACTATCCCACCAACGCAACCAAGGTAAATTCATCTCATCATATTCACCTTGCCAAATTCCCAACTCAACTCCAAGCTGAGGAATCGGATAGCGACCGCGCTCATTTACACTCATGCGCTGATAGCGATTGTCTTCTAAATGATACATTTCTACAGCCGCTTTTTTCACTTCATAAATGCCGTAGTAAGGCACGCGAATCGCCTGTTCGTAAACCCAAAATTTCCCCACATTTTGTTCTTCGGCTTGACCGGGTTCTGGTGGCGGCGTTCTATCTCGCTCTTGGGCACCGTTCCCCGACACAAATTCCAAAACAATCAGCGGTGCAACGTATTCTTTCCACAACACATAAGAACGTCGCACCTCACCATTTAATAGTGGGGGAACATTCGGCACATAAAACCAATCGGGCGCTTCGGCACCGCGTTCGAGTGGGTCAGTTAAACGCCAATAAATCCCACAATCTTGACCGATGCGATAGCGTCCGTCAGGGTGAAGTTGTTGCAAAATTGGTCGGAGTGAATCAGTGAGAATAATGCTTTGAGGAAGTTCTTGAAAGTTTTTCACAAAAGTACCGTCCGACTCTGGTAATTCAGTGTGATCGGGGAGATGGCTGACTTCCAATTCAAATGATTTGGCAATAGTCATAAAACTTGCGCTGATTTGAGGAATTAAACTTATTATAGTAGAAGGAAGCAGGAAGAAGGAAGAAGCCAAATTTCGCGAGTTACAATTGTTAGGTAAATCAGTAAAGTTTAATAATATTAGTCCTGGACGCACTGCGACCCAAGAAACCGGGTTTTTTAAGAAAATACCGGATTACTGCCTTAAATTTTGGTAAAAAACCCGGTTTCTAACCCTTGATGCGTGAGTCCTAAATATAAAAAATTAGCCTAACCCAATATAAAATCAACGCTCACTTCAAATTCAGGAAAAGCCAGCGGCGCAACTTGTTGACCGCGCCAAAACTTGAGCATTAAACTATAACCGTTTGGGCCTGGCTGACGGTAGACTTCCAAACAATTTTTAACTAAATCTACCAGCCAAACTTCCTGAATGAGCGATCGCGCGTAAATGGATACTTTCACATCTCTGTCATAATCAACCGTACTATCTGAAACCTCAACTAACAGCAAAACTTCAGACGGTACTGGATGGGCTGTGGCGTAGTAATCAGCACGAGGTTGCAGCAATACAACATCCGGTTGAGGTTCAGTGTACTCCGTCAACTGGATAGGGTCTTGGACACCCAAAATAGCAAGATTTTGTGGAATCACGCTAAAACTGCGGATCAGTCGTCGCACACAACTTGCATGACGAGTTCCAATTGCAGCCATTTTAACAATCTCTCCTTCTATCAATTCCACCCGATCGCCCTCCGAGAGAATACCCGCCTCAGTCATCAAATGATATTCTTTTACTGTAAATAACCGTTTTTGAAGCTGAACAGACATATAACTATTCTCCTTGTTTGCAGCTTACCTAAATTTACCATAAAAAAAAACGCCCCAAACAGAGCGGAAAAAAGAGGAAAAATTTAGATAAGAATCCTTAGACAAAAAGCATTTAAATCCCCGCTATTAAGTCTGGTTAAATACTCGTCAACAACGGTAGGGATGCACCTATAAATTTTGAACAACCGGATTGGGACTGAATTTAATAGTCGTAGACGCATAAATACCAAAGAAACCGGGTTTTTACCAGTTTTAAAGGTCGGGATGCAGTATTTTCGCAAAAAACCCGGTTTCTGACCACCCGTGCGTCCAGGACTATTTAAGTCTCTTTTTCACCCGAATCAATTTTGTCTGTATCCTGTTTTAATTCTGATACAATTGCACCTCGATCGCGCCAAGCTTCGGCATTTTCGGGTTTGATGGCAATAGCTCGATCGTAAGCTGCCATTGCTTCCTCATAGCGCTTTAATTCTGACAAAGCGGTACCCAAGTGGTGCCAAGCATCGTAGGAGTCCGGCTTAATAGCAATTGCTTTCTCATAAGCTGCGATCGCTTCTTCATTGCGCTGCAATTTTGCCAAAGATTCGCCTTTACCAAACCAAGCTTGGTAACACTCGGAATTAAGGGTAATTGCTGATTCGTAAGAGCCAATTGCTGCTTCGTGCTGCGACAGTTTGTCGAAAGCTACGCCTCGGTTGTGCCACACTTCAAAATCCTGCGGTTTAAGGGCTATTGCTTTGTCGTAGGATTCGATCGATTCTTGATATCGCTGCAATTTTCCGAGCACAGCGGCTCTATTGTACCAAACTTCGTATTTGTCGAGCCGGATGCCGATCGCCCGATCGTAAGAATCAATAGCATCACTGTAGCGGAGTAGTCTCCACAGCATATTGCCTCGATTGTACCAAGTTTCGTATCTGTTGGGATTGAGTTCAAGAGCGCGATCGTAAGATTCGACTGCTGCTGCGTACTGCTGTATTTTGCCCAGCATCGCGCCTCGGTTGTGCCAAATTTCGCTGTCGGTTGCTTTGATAGCGAGGGCGCGATCGTAACTGGCGATCGCTTCTTCGTAATGCTGCAATTGACCCAACAAAGCCGCTATACTGTGCCAACAACCGTATTTTCGAGATTCGCTCAAACTTGCTCGCTCGTAACAGGCGATCGCCTCTTCGTACTTCTGCAATTTGCCCAGCAAACTCGCTTTATTATACCATGCTTCGTAGTTATCCGGTTTAATTAATATTGCTTGGTCGTAACAGGCGAGTGCTTCTTCCAGGCGCTGCAATTTTACTAACACATTTCCGCGCCAATACCAAGCCTCATGCAAAAATTTATTCGCTAAAACAGCTTTTTCCAAGCAAACTAATGCTTCATCATAATTGCCTTGAAAATAAAGCCCTTCGGCTTGCTTGATATAATCGTCAGCAATCAAATTTTCGTTGCTAGCAGGTGCAGTTTGCGAATTTTGGGAATTGTTTAAGGCCGGTTGAGGGGAGATTTTGAGAGCTTCTTTGGCAACAACTGCGGGAACTTGGGAAATTTCTTGAACTATTTGAGATTTTTTCTCGTCAACTTCTTTCAGCAAAACTTGCAGGTGCATGATAAATTGAGATTTGAGAGTCTCAATTTGCTCGACGGAAGATTTGGAAAGTTCAGTTTCTCTAGTTAAAAAATCAAGGGATTGTTTAGCTGCACCCATTTGCGCTTCTAATTCATCCTTCAACTTTTGAGTCAGTTGGCTAGAATTTCTGAGCTCGGATTCCAATACACCAATGCCCTGCAATCGTTTATTGGCATCAGCCACCAACTGTTTGATTATCAGCCGTCGCATCATCCAAAAAAAGGCAATTGTGACTGGTGGAAATACAGTACCAAGAATTAGTAAAATATTGAGCAGAGTTATGGTACTATTAAAACCATATCCAGATTCAGAACTGCCACTAGACGGGGAGATAAAAGCGAAAACCTCCCGAACTTGAGGATTGCTTTCAACCCCGGTTTCGATTAATTTAGCTAGCCAGGTTTCTTGTAAAGATTTTGTTATTTCATCGCCGGATGCAGCCGGAGGATTCGCCTTGGTTTTTGCACTAGCAGATAAATCCGGCTGAGCGGCCGCTACCAGTAAACCTGTCGGCGATTTTACAGCAATTCGCGGGGAAAATTGTTCGTGGGCGATCGTCTCAGGCTCGCTAATTGGCTCAGCCCGACGAGATACGGTAGTATTTGGGAAAAATTGTTCGTGAGCGATCGTCTCAGGCTCGCTAATTGACTCCGCCCGACGGGATACGGTAGTATTTGGGGAAAATTGTTCGTAGGCGATCGTCTCAGGCTCGCTAATTGACTCCGCCCGACGCGATTCAGTATTATTTACCGCATCAACAAAGTTGCTAGCCTGCGGTGTCTCAGGAGAAATAGGATGTGCAGCAGGATTGGCGCTAGTATTAGCAGTTAAATTGTGGGATGCGAGGGCAGCCAGAGTCAAGAGAGCTACATTTGAGACGCGCATAAACGTCAACTCATTTAGGAGAAATTGGTGCTTGGTTGTCAGCGATCGGGCGATCGACCTCATAGTCTCAGCAGTTAGAATAGCTGACATGAGGAATGCTGACTTACTATCTCCCAAATACGCGCGCCGCCTGACTTTTCAGGAAAAGTGTCAATAATTCTGGCTGTGGAACTTTTGTCCAAAAATATATTCTCGCGCCTAATCCGGTTGAATAACCCTCGAAATCATCGGGGCGGGTTTACCAATCTGCACAATTAGCCCAATATCCGGGTGAACCCGACCCGATTTTCAGCTCTAAACCTTAGCTAAAATCGCTTCCGGCTGCTGACGTTCAGCCGCCACTTCCTCTAAATCAGCGCCGAAAATTTCACAGCTATTATTCGGACTTTCAATCAGCTTAATTTTGTGCAACTGGGCGCCCAATTCCTGAACGGGCGATCGCAACAATTGCCCGATCCGAACTGCAATATTCTCTGCAGTCGGCACAACGTTCTCAAAATAAGCAATATCCTTATTTAAAAAAGTGTGATCGAACGGTTCAACAACATAATCGTCAATAGCTTTTTGCAAAGCTCCCAAATCAGCAATCATGCCAGTCCGCGCATCAATTTCCCCTTTAACAGTCACCTCTAAATGATAATTGTGACCGTGACCGTTGGGACGAGCACATTTGCCGTAAACTTCCGAGTTTTCTTCAAAGCTCAAATCGGGACGAGCCAACCGATGGGCGGCGCTAAAATGAGTGGACAAAGTTAGATAAGCTTCCATTCCGTTTCCTAAATATTCAGCCCAAAGTTCGGGATGTTCAAACAATTGAATTTTGCTCAGAGGTAAATGAGGGGCTAGCCGCAGCCAAATTTGCCGTGCTATGTTTTCGGTAGTTGGCAGAGTCTGCTCAAATTCCGGCCACGCTTCGTTGAGAAAGGAAAAATCGAGATCCTTGGTAACTTCCCGCTTGATGACGTGTTTGACATCAGACAAGTTGAGCACCATGCCGTACTCGTCGAGTTCTCCTATCATGGAAACGTAAAGGACGTAATTGTGTCCGTGTCCCGGTGCGCGGGCAGTTGGGCCAAACCGCTCAAAGTTCTCGGCTTCGCTTAACTCCGGCAGCCAGTACCGGTGACTCGCCGAAAACTGTGCCCGACGATTGATGATGCACTGCATAAAAGTCAAGTAGGGTAAGCTTGTTAAGTTCTGTAAAGGACTCGCTTCTTAAGGATAAACTAATTTTTGCTGGAATTTTTCAAGAATTTGAGGGTGCTGTCAATGAATTTCTACCAATTTTCCAGATATTGGCAACAAGTCGCCGATCGATCGAGCCGCCCGGCCCATTTTACACCACAACACAGATATCCGGCCGAAAATACCGCTACAAAATAGTTTTTCGCCATCATTTGCTAACTCATCAGTTACGAGCATTTGAGAAAGTACGCGCGTGCGGATATATCCGGTTCGCGAAGCGGGCCCGTTGCGGTAGGGAATCGACCTTTTTGCCACACAGGACACTCCACAGTTGGAGTTTTTCGCCTAAGCTCTGCAATAGTTAGCCGTTGGCCGTTCAGTTGCGCTCAAAACTAATCACCAATTACCCATTACCCAATATTAATGAATTCGATTACTGCACGAGCCGATCGCTTTTTTGAACATTTTTCGGGTGCGATGACAACCCCGCTATTCTATATCGGGGACACTCATCTGTCCATCAGTGCGATCGTCAAACTGATAGTTTTAGCTATATTTGCCTTCATTATAGCTCGTTTCATCAGTGAAGGAATCAAGCGCAGCCTGCTAGTTCGGATGGGATTGGATCGCGGCAGTCGAGAAGCAATTTCCACCATCATTAGCTATATTTTAGCAACGCTTGGCTGTATATTCGTCCTGCAAGGTGCCGGCATCAACCTCAGTTCTCTCACGGTTTTAGCGGGCGTTGTCGGCATTGGTTTCGGCTTCGGCTTGCAAAATCTAGCCAGCAACTTTATCAGCGGCCTCACCCTGCTATTTGAACACCAAATTAGAGTAGGAGACTTTATTGAAATAGACAAGTTATTAGGAACAGTAGAAACAATTTCGATCCGTTCTACAATAATTAAAACAATTGACGGTCTATTTGTAATCATACCCAACATTAAGTTTGTCGAAACTAACATTATTAACTGGAGTTACAAAGACCCCAGATGCCGCATCCACATCCCCGTCGGCGTTGCTTACGGCTCTGACCCAGTAATAGTTACGGAAGCGCTGTTAATTGCGGCGCGGATGGAATCGAATGTCTTGTCCCATCCTTCTCCTAAAGTATGGTTTTGCGGTTTTGGAGATAACGCTTTAAATTTTGAACTTTTAGTTTGGATTGACCAGCCACAGGAAAGCGATGCCATTAAAAGTGCAGTGAATTTTTTAATAGATTACGAATTTCGCCACCGAAATATCGAAATTCCCTTTCCCCAGCGGGATTTGTGGCTGCGAAACCCGCAAGAGTTAACTCAATTTTTTCACAATAACAAAGACGATAATTCTAACGGAAATTTTTTTCCGCAGAATGCCACACATTCAGCAGAACTCAAATCTAATTCCACCGTTTATGACCATAAAAAGTCAGGGCCTAAATCGCCGAATAATTGGACGCTCCGAGATTTGTTGCGGCGAGTAACTTATTTTGAACAGTGTACGGATTTAGAACTGCGACAGTTAATTGAATACGGCTACCGACAACTGTTTCCAGCGGGACAGGTGGTATGTAAGGAAAATGACCCTGGCGACTCTTTTTATATTATTCTTTCGGGTACTGTAGAAGTTCTTTCTCAAAAAGCCGGTCAGTATATTGCTACTCTTCATGAGGGCGAGTTTTTTGGGGAAATATCTTTGCTGTTGGGTACTCCGAGAACGGCGACTGTTAAAACTAGCGAAGATGCTATTTTGTTTGTGGTGGAACGTCACGATTTACAAAAACTTTTAAGAGAACAACCTAATTTAGCTGATCAGATTGCTCAAAAATTGTCGGAACGCCAGCAAGCTTTGAGAGATTTGGGATTGTTGGATGGCGACTCTCTGGGACAAACTCCTTTTATTAAAATTCGCAAGCGAATTCAAGTTCTTTTTGGAATTTGAAAAAAGGAAGAGGGAAGTTCGGCAGCGGATTCTGTAACGGATGTAACGGATGTAACGGATGTAACGGATGTCCGTCGGAATAAGGAAGAGGGAAGAGGGAACAATGGGAGCATCTCATATTTGTAAAAACACTTCTTCTGGCTCCTTCCTTCTTCCTTCTTGCTCTTTCCTCCTGGCTCCTGGCTCCTGGCTCCTAACTCCAATTTCTAGCTTGCCTGCTTTCATTGAGAGGCTCCCGGAACAATCTGCTTTTTTTAACTTTTAATTTTTAATTCGTCCTGCGCTTCCCGCCGCAGTCTAGCGGCAATTCTAAACAGTTCTTGACCGGTGTGCAAGTGGCGATCGTCATAATTGAGCGTAAATAGCTGCAATTCTTCTATTCCGTCTCCGACTTGATTGATGCAGTAGTAGAGATGGGCCGCAACTCCGGCTACATTAGATGGATTGGGCATCGATGTAAAAAAGTTATGAGCTTTTTTGAGAAACTCGCGGCTGGTTTCGATATAAAGTTGAAACTTTTCTATCAGTTCGTCATCAAACGGATCTGCTGACAATTCGTCTATTTCTTTTTTAAGTGGCTTCAAGATGCTGGTAAGCATTCTATTGACTGGTTTGTATACTTTAATCAGCCACTGTTCCATTAGTTCATCCGCGTCCCTTGCTGTTTGTGTTTGCTGGCGGCTGACGTTTGGTGCGACTGGTGATTGCTGTTTGGTTTGCTCGGAAAATTGGCGATCGTAAGATTGTCTGTGCTGGGCGTCTCCTAATATTTCATAGGCTGCATTGAGGCGGACAATCTCTTCGTGACCCGCTGTGTCGCTGCGGCTGTCTGGATGAAATAATTTGACTAAACGGCGGTATGCTTGTTTAATCTCGGCTTGTGTTGCGGTTGGGCTAATCTTTAGGGTTTTGTAGTGATTGGTAACGGAAGACACGCTGTTATTTCCTTGAAATCTGGATTATCTGTGAGAAAGTGCTTGACAAAAATATCATTTTTTGCTAATATTTTAAGTTTTTATCTGATATAAATGTCAATAATTGCCAGTAAAAAACCTCAGTTTTCAACTTATCATAAATCTATTTTAGAAAAACATTGAGGCTTTGGAAGTGGTAAGCCGATCGAGATTGAGGACTCCTATAGCGCTGCTCCCGCCAACTGTTAGCCCTTCTTTTCTTTGCTCTTCCTTCGCCACAAAAGCGCTCAGCGCCCGCTTCGCTAACACGCCGAAAGCGGTTAGTTCAAAAAAAAGCTCCTTCAGAAATTCGGCATCATATCAAATCCGGTAGCATCGGAATTATTCCTCTCTGTATTCTCTCCCTCTGCGTTCTCTGCGCCCTCTGCGGTTAAATCATTCCGATGCAACCGGAAACGATATCGATCGCGATCGAGAAAGCTACAATCTATCGCCATTCTTTAATCTACTAAAAAGCCAAGCAGAGCGTACAGTCTACGCCCTGCCCTGTGTTTCTGCGACTTGGGCCGGAGGCTAGCCTAGTTGAGGGCCATCGCCAAATTGAGTTCTGGATCTTGGAACAAGGGAGTGCTCAAATAGCGTTCGCCGAAGCTAGGCTGAATCATCACAATCAATTTCCCTGCATTTTCGGGACGCTTGCCGACTTTCACCGCCGCACATAGTGCCGCACCGCTGGAAATACCGGACAAAAGTCCTTCTTCTCTGGCCAAGCGACGGCCATAGGCGATCGCCTCGTCATCGGTAACAACTATAATTTCGTCGATCGAATCCACATTCAGCACCGGCGGCACAAAACCAGCGCCGATACCTTGAATTTTGTGAGGCCCTGGCTTTCCGCCCGACAGTATCTGACTATTAGCCGGCTCAACGGCGATCGCCTTAAACTCGGGTTTCCGGGACTTAATCACCTCTGCCACACCCGTAATCGTACCGCCAGTGCCGACTCCTGCAATCAGGAAATCCACCTCGCCGTCTGTATCTTCCCAAATTTCCTCAGCCGTTGTCGAACGGTGAACCTGGGGGTTTGCTGGATTCCGAAACTGCTGCAACATATACGCATTGGGAGTTTTGTCCACAATCTCTTGAGCGCGGCGGATGCAGCCACTCATGCCCTCAATTCCGGGAGTCAGTTCTAGTTGAGCTCCGTAAGCTCGCAGCATCGATCGGCGTTCGGTGCTCATCGTATCCGGCATGGTCAAAATCAACTGGTAGCCCTTAGCCGCGGCCACCATTGCCAGAGCAATTCCGGTATTGCCAGAAGTCGGTTCCACTAAAACCGTTTTGCCTGGACTAATCAGCCCTTCGGCCTCTGCTTGATTGACCATATTGACACCGATGCGGTCTTTCACCGATGCTGCCGGATTCATGCCTTCGAGTTTTACCACAATCCGAGCCACGCAGCCTTCGGCTTGGGGAATGCGGTTGAGTTGCACCAGGGGCGTCCGCCCTACCAATTCTGTAATGTCGCCAGCAATACGCATAATCTTTGTCAGTTTGTGGTTGAAAGTAAATCTTAATTCCTAGTTGGTAATATTTTAACTAGATGTAATACATGATATCGAGCTGCCGTCTGCCATTGCGCTTTTCGCACAGATCCTGTAGCGTGTATTTTTGCAACACTGAGTTGGCAATCGATCGAGCTTCTTGCCAAACTTCCCAAATCACCGCACTTTCTACAGTTTGAGCAGGCGAGTCTTTTTCAGATCGATCGAACTCTGAGCCTTCGAGGCAGTTGATAATTTCTAGGAGTGTAATTTTCCAGGGTTCCCTGGCCAAGATATAACCTCCCTTAGCTCCTCGCTGGCTGCGAATCAGCCCGCAGCGTCTCATGGTAGCCAGCAACTGTTCCAAATATCGATCGGGAATATTTTGCTGAGCCGCTATCTGGCGAATTTGCAGAGGCTCGCCTTCTTCGTAGCAATCGGCAAGCTCCAGCAAAGCTAAGATTGCGTATTCGCTTTTACAGGAGAGTTCTACCATAATTGCTTCCAATACCAGAATTATCGACTCCGAAGTCAGATTTTAAAATTCTCCTCAATGTTGAGTTCCAAATTCTAACTCCTAACTTTACCTTTTATTATACCCCGGTTTTCCACTGAACTTAATCGACTTTCATCACTTCATCGTTGGAACGATCGGCAATCTGAACCCAACAAACCCAGTTTCTCGTTTCAACTCCCTCCCCTTCCACTACTGTCTTACCTCAAGAAACTGGTTGTCTGCCTCTATGACTGATAATTTTTAATTTTTAATATATTCTTGGCGCCCCCTTCCTGCCGCAAACAAAAAAGCCCTGCGCTAGGCAGGGCTAAACTTGGCCTTTAGAGTGGCCAGCAGAGAGGTTATGTTATAACCTCCCTGCCTCCTCTAACCCGCTCTTAGAACGTGAAAGTAGTTCTCAGAGTACCAATGATGATGTCATCATTACGGTCATCTTGATTAGGATTTGTCACCCAAATCACGCCCGGAGTAACAGAAATGTTGTCAGAGAGCTGAAACTTGTAGAACCCTTCGACGTGATAGGAATCATCGTTGCGGAAGCTCCGCAAACTGCTTGCAGCTTCAAGTTTATCCAAGTAAGGCTCACGACCTACCACGAACCCTAGCAAGTTGCCTTCTTTCCCTAAATCGGGCAAAGCCAAGGTAACAGCGTAGTTCCAGATTCTCGCATCGCCGATGCCGAGAATGCGGGCATTGGTTAAACCAGCCCAGCCACCAAGGATAAATCTCGGGCTCAGTCGCAACGAAGCCTGAGCACCGTAGGAGTTGCTGACAACTTTGCGAGCATTGAAGCCCTCAAAGCCCTCGCTCAAACCGTTGAGAGAATTAGCCACGCCGGTACCTGTGAAACCGCCGAGACTGCCTGGCCCATTCGATAAAGCATTGTCAAACCCAAAGTTACCTCTGCTAAAGTAACCGTGGTTGTAGTTGAATGCAACTTGCAAGTTGCGTCCGGGGGTAAAAGTCAACTGACCCATCGCCGCGTAGTCGCCGTTCGTCAAGCCTGCACCCCTAGCCGGACTGGCTGCATTTGACGCCAAATAACCGAACGACAGAGAAGTCGGGCCGAACACGCCGCCCAGCAAGCCCCTGCCACCGAAGGCATAGTCAAAGCCGATACCTGCGCCACCGCCCAAACGATAAATCGGGTTCCGCTGTCCAAAGGTGCTCAATGACCCGTTACCGCCGTCAAAGTCTTCAAAATAAGGGTTGACAGTCGGCATAATGTCGTCCCAAACGCCAGCGTTGGCTATCAGGCTAACGTTCAGTCGCTGACCGACTGGGAACTTGTACAGCAAGGTGTCGAGGGCAACAACGTTGTCGGTTCTGCCGACAAAATTCCAAGTTTGAGTGCCTTCGCTTGTAGCCCCAAGGTTAAATCTTTGACCGTTGCCGACTTGAAGCCTGGTCAGCAGCAAGTCTCGGCCGGTGAAGCTCGTATTTAAATTGAGACGCACCCGCTGTTGGAAGACAGCTTCGTTATTGTTGCTGCCGATTCTTTCGCCGTCTCTGCCAAAAACGCTAACGTCGCTACTAAAGTCGTCGCTGAGGGCGAAAATAGCTTCCCCAGTCAGCTTGGTAGTGGTGGAGAATTGGTTGGCTTCGAGTTCGGATGTCCGAGCTTCCAGAGCATCGACGCGACCGCGCAGGGTTGCCAGTTCCGCTGCAAATTCTTCTTGGAGCCGTTGGAGGGCTGCCAAGTCATCTCTCGTAGCGAAGTTGCCCGTGCCGCCTCTAATTAGCTCGCTCACCTTGTCTAAGCAAGCATTTAAACCGGCTGCGAATTCGTAGCGGGTCATTGCTCGGTTGCCGCGGAAAGTTCCGTCGGGATAACCGGCAATACAGCCGTAGCGCTCGACTAGGGATTGCAGTGCTTGGAAGGCCCAGTCTGTGGGCCGCACGTCTGAAAGTTGGGAAACAGAGGTAACTTGACCTTGAGTTTCGCCACCGGCAGCACCTTCGCTGCTGTACTGGTTGAGCTGTTCTAATGTGGCGGCTGGGTTTTGCTCTTGTGGTGCGGCAGTTTGGGCTAAAGATTCAGCCGGTTGTGGCAAACTTTGTTGGGCCGACTCTGCCACTGCCGGGGCTGGAGTTTCTAATTGAACTGCACCGATTTGCTCTGGGAGAGCGGTAGCTGCCGGGGCTGGAATTTCTAGTTGGGCTGCCGGGGCAGAATTTTCTACTGGTTGAGCGACTGTTGGCTCAACTGCGGCTAAAGATTCACTTGTCGGTTGTGATGCTGCTTGGGGTTCTACCTCAGCAGGGGCTGTGTTGGCTCCGACGATCGCACTTTCAGTTGCAGGCGTGGCCAAATCTGCCATCGCTGCCTGGGTTTCGCTGCCAGCGGCTTGGGAAATTTCTTCTACTGGCTCGGAGGCTGCAGTTGTTTCGGAAACAGCAGCTAAAGCATTTACTTTCGCTTCGGAGGTTTCAGCGGTTTCAGCTTTGGCGACAGCGGGATTGAGCGCATCAGCAGCCTGCTGAGCGTCTGCTGCCATCGCGCTCGAAGAAACTACTAGGGTAGCTCCTAAGACTGCTGGGCTGATTAGTAAGTAACTCCACAAAAATTTCGACATATTCACTCTCATCCTCACACCGATTACAGAGAAACTTTTCTAGTCTTCTATGTGGTCAGTCGTTGCTCAACTAGCATACTCTAAAAAAAGACCTAAAATTCACTTTTTCTTTTGATTCTTTCGGGCTGACCGAGTATATAGATGTGACTGACGGCTGCAGAGAGCCTGTTTTTTAACCTGTACTCAAAGGCGTCAAAACCAGACCCGGCTTGGGCTGTGGATTGATTTGACGGATGACACTAGATAGCGCCCGATCGCCTATTTACTTTTTAGCACAGCACGCCCGACTCGTCTAGGCTGATTCGACTTTAACATCCAAGCTGTGTCCGAGAACGCTAAAGACTTGGCGGTTATCGAACAGTTCTAACAAATCCGCGTTTATTTTATTGTGAGCTGCTTCTTGCCGCAAAATTTTCATCGCTGCCTCTGTTCGCAGAGCTCGCTTGTAGGGGCGATCGCCTGCTGTCAGGGCGTCGTAAATATCGGCGATCGTCATCAATTGTGCTTGAATTGGAATTTCTGACTTGTTTAAACCTCGCGGATAGCCTGTGCCATCGAGTTTTTCGTGATGTCCGTAGGCAATGTCTGGAACATTTTTTAAATCTTTTGTCCAAGGAATTTGTTTCAGAAACTCGTAAGTGTGAGTTACGTGAAATTCTATTGACGATCGTTCTTCCGGCGTCAGGTTGCCCCTCGACACCATCAATTGCAAGATCTCGTCTGGGTTCAGCAGAGGTTTCTTTGCCCCATCTATATCTCTGTAAGTTTGTCGAGCAATCTCTCGCAGTTGAGCTAGGGGTTCTGCTGCCAAAATGTGAGGCTCGTTTGCCTCTAGCAGCACTTCCCAGTATTCTGCTAATCGGGTTTTCGCCTCTGCTAGCTTAGTGTCTAGCTGTTCGATTTCCTGGCATTGAGCGCACTCTTTCTCCTGGCTTGGGTGTTTTCGGTAAGCCGAATGCTCCAGCAAGTATTTATATTTAGACTGGACGCATTCCATTTCCATCGTCCGTTGAGCTAAGCCAAAGCGGTGGCGAATGATTTCTAGCTGTGCGGGGTAGAGCTTTTTCTGTTTGGTCAAAACTGCTTCGGGCACTCCTATTTTGCCAAAATCGTGCAGCAGGGCGGCGTAGCGAAGTTCTTGAATTTGGCGGTTGTTAAAGTAAATAGAGCGCAGTCCTCCGCTGCTGACGCTGTTTACTTCTTCTGAAAGGCGTACTGTCAGGGCTGCTACTCGTTCTGAATGGCCGTAGGTACAGGGGTCTCTGGCTTCTATGACTTGCACCGAGGCTTTGACGAAGCCCTCGAACAAATGTTCTATGCTGTCTTGGAGTTGATTGCGCTCGATCGAGATTGCTGCTTGAGAAGCGAGCGAGCGAACTATCCTTTCTTCCCACTCCGAATACTGCTGCGTCGCTTCCCAGGCATTGTCTGCTGTCAGCACCGTATCTGCCTTTGTTTTGCGGTTGATCAGTTGCAGTACACCTATTGTCTCCCCCTGTCGGTTTTGCATCGGCAGTACCATTACCGAGCAAGTGCGGTAATTAATATCCCTGTCAAAACTGGTATCTAGCCGGTAGGGTACGCCGGGGGGTAAGTCGTAGGCATCAGACAGGTTCAAACTTTGACCGGTAATTGCCACGTATCCCGCCAAGCTTTTGTCTGTCAGTGGCAGGGCAAACTCTTTAAACGACAGGCTGGGTTTAGAAGCGTTTTGGGCTACCTTGAACAGCAGCTTAGATTTTTCGTCGCTGTGATCTACTAAGTAAACACTGCCAGCATCGCTGTAGGTAATTTCTCTACTTTTGGATAAAATTAAGTTTAACAAGTCGCCCAAATCTTGGGCGCTCGACAGAGCAGCGCCAATATCTAAAAGCTTTTCTATCAGATGGGTTTTTTCTGCCGCAGCAGACTCGTTCTTGAACTCTGGCTTTTCAAATACGATCATGGTCGGATGATGGGGAATAGCCTTTTATACATTGAACGTTTGGCCTCTCGACTTTTTAGCACCCGATTCTCACCCCCAGTCGATTTTTTATTGGCCAGCTTTCCGCCAGCGGGGCCTGTTGTTGCGCCAACGGACACTCTTTTAATCTAGCGTAGAAATCTCTTGGGCTAGCGCAAAGTCTTTCTCAGTTAAGCCTCCGGCATCATGAGTTGTCAAGTTAAGTGTAACTTTGTTATAGGAAATTTCTATGTCGGGGTGATGTGCTGCGGCTTCTGAGGGGGCGACCAACTTATTCACAAAGGCGATCGCTTCGATAAAATCTTTAAATAAACGGGTACAGCGGAGTTGCTTGCCTTCAACCGTCCAGCCTGACAATTGACTGGCGCGCTCTTGAATTTCAGTATTGTTAATTAGGTCAGCCATAATTTTTTTTCTTTGGAATTAGCAATGGCAGATTAACTGCCCACCTGTAGAAAACCTGACCAAAAACTATCCGCTCTCACCAATAGTGTTGAGCCTCAAGTTTTAATACTCAAGATTTAACACTATTTGAGGTGAGAGCGGTCTAGCGGGTCTTCAGATTAGAACCTGACTGCCGGGAGAATCCCTAGCTCAGCCTGGTTCCCCGTGGAAGTCGTTTCCCGTTGGAGACGACGGCTGACTGCTAGTGAGCGGCCCCGGCGCACAGCCGGTAGTTTCCAATCTGATGACCCATGCGTTTACTACTTTCTATCATGGGCATCACCTCCAGGTTTAGCTAAATGGCTTTATATTGGAACGCACATCACCTAAATACAAGATTTAAGGTGATGATTTGTGCGCTAGCCATTGCCAGCGTTACCAGAAGAACTTGCGTTCTGAGTATCGTTCTAGTATTCACAATTATTAGAATAACACAAGGAATTAGAAGTGGGGGATGCAAATTGAGATTTTTGTAAGATTGGGTGAAATTACTGCTGCTGCAAGCTCTTTGTTCGATCTCTACAGCAAGCGGGCGATCGTAGTTTTAGCCATTTGCCCATATTTTCTTCAGAATCCGGGCTGTGCGGTTATCAGGTGCATGGCCACTCTGGGGGCTGGGAAAGGTCGATCGATTTCTTGCCAGATAGCAGAGTTCACCCGATATCAAGACACAGGTTGTTCTAGCTACAGGCAGAGTTTGTTTTTGTACAAAATCAACTTTTTTTAGGGCGCTAATGCGATCGAATCCTGCAAACAAAAAGCTCCTGCCTGGTGGCGGGAGCTTTTTAAGGATTAAGGGTAAAGCCTAAACTGCTTTATCTTACCCTTTTAAAAGGTTGGAAATTTTGATATTTCGCGCTGATTACAGAGCGTTACCGCGAGGCAGAACTTCTTCAGGGAAGATGAAGTTTTCGTGGGGTTGGTCTGTCGGAGCCATCCAAGCACGAATGCCTTCGTTAAGCAGAATGTTCTTAGTGTAGAACGTTTCAAACTCAGGATCTTCAGCAGCGCGTAATTCTTGTGATACGAAGTCATAGGCGCGCAGGTTTAATGCCAAACCGACAATGCCAATGGAGCTCATCCACAAGCCTGTGACAGGTACGAACAGCATGAAGAAGTGCAACCAGCGCTTGTTGGAGAAGGCAATTCCGAAGATTTGCGACCAAAAACGGTTGGCTGTAACCATCGAGTAGGTTTCTTCTGACTGAGTTGGGTTGAAGGCGCGGAAGGTGTTTGAGCCTTCGCCGTCTTCAAACAAGGTGTTTTCTACGGTTGCACCGTGGATGGCGCACAACAGCGCACCGCCCAAGATGCCTGCAACGCCCATCATGTGGAAGGGGTTGAGCGTCCAGTTGTGGAAGCCTTGCAGGAATAACAAAAAGCGGAAAATTGCTGCGACGCCGAAACTGGGGGCGAAGAACCAGCCTGATTGACCCAAGGGGTAAAGCAGGAACACCGAAACAAACACGGCGATGGGGCCGGTGAATGCTAGGGCGTTGTAGGGACGGATGCCTACCAAACGGGCGATTTCAATCTGACGCAGGCAAAAGCCGATCAGTGCGAAGGCGCCGTGGAGGGCGACAAATGTCCACAGCCCACCGAGTTGGAACCAGCGGGTGAAGTCCCACTGTGCTTCGGGGCCCCACAGGAACAGCAGGGAGTGTCCGAGGCTGTTGGCTGGGGTGGAGACTGCTACGGTGAGGAAGTTGGCTCCTTCGAGGTAGGAGCTTGCCAAACCGTGGGTGTACCAGGATGTGACGAAGGTGGTGCCTGTTAACCAGCCACCGATGGCTAGGTAGGCGCAGGGGAATAGCAGGATGCCAGACCAGCCTACGAAGACGAAGCGATCGCGTTTGAGCCAGTCGTCGAGGACATCAAATATGCCTCTTTCGGTCTGGGCGCGTCCGACTGCGATTGTCATTACGCAAATCTCCAAATGGATATAATTACAACGGACGTTGTTCTAGTCACAACTTCTCACCTCATAGCTCTGCTGTAGCATAAAATGAGTGGATTGTGAATATAATTTACGTTTCTTTACCGCTGATGATGATTATAAAGGGAAATCTTTACAATAGCAAGAGCGAATTTTAAGTTTTGAGTAAGTTGGTAGTTCTGACGGGCAAGGCAATAGATCAACTGGGTTTCGGAGCTCAGGGCAATTGCTCAAAGCCGGAAAATGATTGAGCAACCGGGTTTCTCTCTCAATCAAGTATGAGAGAATCCGGGTTTCTGAGCGATCGGCCGATCGCTCAAAGCCGGAAAATGATTGAGCAACCGGGTTTCTCTCTCAATCGAGTATGAGAGAATCCGGGTTTCTGAGCGTTCGGCCGATCGCTCAAAGCCGGAAAATGATTGAGCAAGCGGGTTTCTCTCTCAATCAAGTATGAGAGAATCCGGGTTTCTGAGCTCAGGGCAATTGCTGAGCATGAAAATGATTGAGAAACCGCTGGTTAAAAACTAGAGATTGCTAGCGATCGACATTTTGAGTGAATTTAGCACCCAGAGGCTAAACGGCAAGCCCCCTATTCCCTCAACCTAGTGGGGAATTACTTTTGTCAATCAAAATCCGCCTCAATGATTCAACAAAAATGTTGTCTTGGCTGTCATATTCGGTAAAGAACTGCTTACGATTGGGCGTTTTACGATTTGGCGTTTGCGGTGGCTTTACCTGTAATCATTTTAGGTTAAATCCTATAAATTTAACTAGGTTTATCACAAACGGTTACGAGCCCGCAAGACTTAGGAACTGTCACAAGCGCTTTAGGGTAGTCTAGCCCCACAGCATTACCCACCAACTAAACGATAAACATCGGAACATCTGGACGTTTTAGTTGCCAACTTAAATAAGCTGTGGAGCATTTAAACCAGTAACGAGGCTAGTAGGGTGCGTCAGAAGCGAACCCTTACGCTGAAACGGAAAACCTTAGATGCTGACGCACCTTACGCAAGTCCTTTAAATGCCGAACAGCTTAATTGGGCAGCTTACTCGACAGCACCTAAAGCTTTTAGCAAGGATTTTTGCCCTTGAGTTAAACCTGTAACGCCCTTGATATTCATGCCTTCATAAATTCTTGAAGGGGAGAGAGTTTTGCCATACTTCTGCATTTCAACCGTTGAAAATTCAATCGTTTGTTCGCGGTCATCTCTAACTAAATTATGACTATTTTCTATGGGTTTACTAAAAACCGATTTGGCCACATTAGATCCAGAAAAGTTTACTTGGGACAGATTAACACCCCTCATATCTGCTTGCCAAATAGTGATATCAGAAAAATCAGCGCCCGTTAAATCGAGTTGAAGTTGACATAATAAATTGAAGATATTACCAGCCCCATATCCGGGTGCTAGACCCTGCTCTGCTAATTTGATTAAAATGTAATTGAGTTTTTCGGCTAAGTTTTCGGTGGTGTTGTACGTAACTAGGAGTCGGGAAATTAAAGGCGTAACAATGGCGCTAATTTGATTTTTTCTGACCGACTCTTCGGCTGTAGCTTTAATCAGAGCATAGTTTTGAAGAAAAGGAAACAAGGAACAAGAAAATGTAGAACTATTGCACTCTTCTATAGTAATTTCTTGGTAGAGTTGCTCAATTATTTTTTCTGTGATATAATCTCGGATTAATGGCTGCTGAGTGAAGCCAAAAATACTTTTTTCCGGGACTTGAATTGCGGCTTTTTCAATGAGAGAGCGCCACTGGAGAGATTCTAAGCTTTCTAATAATTCTGCCTGGAAAACTGGCGGGACGATATCATTTAGAAGTTCTGTAGGCAAAACTGGTTCTCGGTTAATGGCTAACCAGTAAATAATTTGTTTCTCTATCGGAGATAAGCGATTAAATTGTTCATCTAACCAAAGGCGAATGCCATTAAAAATAGTTTCTTCTTGTTCAAAGAAATCTCGAATATTTCCCGAAAATAAATCTTGTATGGAACTCGCTGCTATTTTTAAAGCTATAGGATTACCTTGGTAGCATTTTATTAGTTCCGCTTCTTCAGCAGGGGTTCCTATTAAAGACTTAAGTTTGAGGATTTCCTTGGCTGCGACTGGTGCTAAACCTTGCAGTTGCAAGAATCGGACGGGTAAAGTTGATCCGGTTAAAGATGCAATTTCTCTCGGTTTTTCTCGGCTGACAATTAGCACGCAACTTTGGTGATTGGTTTCAGCAATTTGTCTCAGAAGTTGGCTGTAGTTAGAGAATCCGTCGCGGTAAGTGCCTGCATAGCTACCACTCTGGAAAAGGAAGTCTAAATCATCAAGGATAATCAGACACCGATGCTGCTGTAAATACTTGATAAGAAGAGAGATGCGTTCGCCTACAACCTGGGGTAAATCGGGATTTTGATCCTTTGATAAAAATTGGAGAAGTTTAGCTAATTCTTCTGGTAAAGGTGAACTATCTCGCAGGCTTTTCCAGATGACAAATTCAAAGTGACTTTGAATTTTTTCTGCTAACTTTACCGATAAAGCAGTTTTGCCAATCCCGCCCATACCGATCAGGGTAATTAAGCGGCAACGATCTTCTAAAATCCAATGTTTAAGGGTAGCTAATTCTTGGCTACGCCCGTAGAAAATAGAAACGTCGATCGCCTCTGATAAATTGTGGTGGGTTTTTGTTATTAGGGAAGGATTTAGGAAGGCGATCGCTTGTTCCTCTGGATAACGTTTTAAGCCCAAAGCTTCCCAAAGGTGACAATTAGCCCAACAATCGGGCAAATTTGGTGATGTGGTTTTCGGTGTTTTATCTGGAGAGGGGCGTGTACATGATTCAAGGATTGAGTGAATATTGCGTTTTGTGACTTGAGTTCCCAATGCCAAAGAAATTGTTCGCCATAATTGGGAACCGATATCTTTTAAGTAGTCGGCATCGTATCCTGATGTATCCGCCATGTTTTGATAAGACTGTCCTTGCCAAGATTGGCGGAATACTAGGTCTTGAACGTCGTTTAAGTGGCCTGGTTTGAGTAGGGTGTCTAAAATTGCTAAGGCTTCTTCGAGAGTCATTAGCTGTGACTGTAAAACAGTGACTAAGTAATTACTCTTATAGACTATCACTTTTTCTGACTATTGTTACTTTTTTTTACTTTGTTTATCAAATCTTCATATAAAGTTCTGGCCTTTTCTGACTTTTTCCCACTGTGGAGGTTGAGGTGAGAAGGTTATTGTGTAACTACGAACTAAAGGACTCGTGAGCATCAGGTAAGTCTGAAAAAAATCTGTAAATTGCCAACTATGTAACACCTTCTCTTATCACGAACACTTTGGAAATTAGTATCGAGTCACTAAATTAACAACCTATCATTCAGAGAGGAACTGAAATGTTCACCCATAAACCTCTACAATCTCCATACAATATTCTTTCTTTTGACGGTGGCGTAATTCGTGGTCTTTTAACGGCGGTTTTGCTAGAAAAGCTAGAAGAAGAGCTACAGGCAAAGAATCCCGAAAAGGAATTAAAAGATTACTTTGATATCATTGCCGGAACTTCTTCTGGAAGTATCATTGCTTGCGGAATCGCTAGTGGATTTTCAGCCCAGAGGATTAAGAGTTTTTTTCAGGAATATGGACTCAAAATTTTCCCACCCTTAAAAGAAACTTTGACCAGCTTAATTTGGCGGTTAGTCAATACAGAGATGGATTTCAGTGAATTTGACACTTTTAATATCCTTTCTCAAAACCGTGAAGATGCCAAGAAATTTATGACTCAACCCGTCTATGACGGAAAAGGTTTGGAAGATGTACTCCAGCATATATTTGGCTACGAGGAATTTGGTGAGTTGCCACAATTAGTGATCGTGCCAAGCTACGATGTCTATAATAACGATGCTGTAATCTTCAAAAACAACAAAGAAGAGTTTAAAACGATGCCTGTGTGGGAAATTTGTAGGGCATCCGCCGCCGCACCTGTTGCTTTTCCTGCTCACGTCACGCACAATCAGGGATTCCTTAAATCTATTAAATTGAAGGAAAATAAAGCTGAAGAAGCAGGGGAAGAACCAATCATAAAAGTCCCCGTTCAAGGCATCCCTTTGATTGATGGTGGTGTTGTTGCCAATAACCCTGTGCTTTGTGCTATCGCAGAGTGTCGCAAACAATATAACACATTTCCTTCTGTAGTCGCTTCTTTTGGTTCGGGTTGGACTTTGAATCGGATTACAGTTCGAGAAGCTCAAGGTTGGGGTAGCTTGAATTGGGGAAGCGTGCTAAGGAATATCCCTTTGATGGATGTATTTTCTGATGGTTCAAGCGATGCTACGGATTATATTGCTAAACAATTGCTACTTGAGGGAGAGAGTGAATATTTCCGCTTTCAACCACTTCTGAAAAAGAATGTTAGTGCTTTTAGTGCCGCTCCCGATAATCTCGATTTATTGGTTGAGATAGCAGAACAATTCCTTAAAACTAAGGAATGCAAGGAGGATATGAAAAAGCTTGTTGAGTCTCTGACATCGCATCATTCCTTATTCCATTCTATGCGGGAGGTAATTCCTCATTTGAGTCAATCGTAAGATTGCTATTAAGTCAAGCTTACGGATCAAAACATAGAAACCGGGTTTTTTACGAAAATACTTCGTTGCGACCCACAGATTCAGTAAAAATCCGGTTTCTTTAGTCAATATTGATGCTGATTTAGAGAAATTGAAGCATCATTCGGTTCAAACTTTTAGAACTTACGTACTCACACAATATCTCCTTATAGTCGGCTTCTGGTGAGATACCAAAAGCCTAGTTACTACCTTGGTCATTGCCCTGAATGCGTAAGTCCTAGACTTAACAAACAATAAAAAAGGTGACTACTATGAACAAGCAAATTATTTTCGTTGACTCCTCTGTACAAGACTATCAAAGCCTGATCCAAGGTATAGATAGCGCTCAAATTGTGATTTTAAATAAAAATTTGAGCGGCATCACACAAATTACTAATGCCTTAGCCAATCAAAAAGATATTGAAGCGATACATATCCTTTCACACGGGGCTCCGGGTATCCTCTATCTCGGTAATACCCAACTGAGTCTGGATACTCTGAACCTATACGCCCACCAATTACAACAGTGGGGAACAACAGGAAGCCTCATCTTCCTTTATGGGTGTTCCGTTGCGGCGGGAGACGCGGGCGCAGAATTTATCGAAAAATTACACCAACTCAGCGGTGCAGCTATCAGTGCGAATCCCAACCCCACCGGGAATGCGGCCAAAGGCGGCACCTGGTCACTCACTTATCAGTACCCTGGAGGCTCTTTTTTCCCTGACTCGCTAACTCCCTTCAGTGCTCAAGCCTTGGCGACTTACTCTGGCTTATTAGGTTTCAAGGTATTGAAAGATATCAGCCCAGGGCTAGCTGATTCATCCCCTTCCAGCCTCACGATCGTAAATGGTAACTTGTATTTCATTGCCAACACCACCAATGGTCTTGAGTTGTGGAAAAGTGATGGGACAGCCGCCGGCACCGTCTTGGTCAAAGACATCAACTCAGGGGTAGGTAGTTCATTCCCATCCAGCTATTCCAACCTCACGAACGTGAACGGCACCTTGTATTTCACTGCCAATGACGGTACCAATGGTAATGAGTTGTGGAAAAGTGATGGGACAGCCGCCGGTACTGTCTTGGTCAAAGATATCAACCCAGGGACAGGTGGTTCAGGCCCTCAATACCTCGCGAACGTGAATGGCACCTTGTATTTCAGCGTCGAGAAAGGCACCAATGGTGGTTATGAGTTGTGGAAAAGTGATGGGACAGCCGACGGTACCCTCTTGCTCAAAGATCTCGGTTTAAATTCATTCCCTCAATACCTCACGAACGTAAATGGCACGTTGTATTTAAGTGCCCGTTACGCCAACACCAAAGACGGCATCTATGGTGATGAGTTGTTGAAAAGTGATGGGACCGCTGTCGGTACCGTCTGGGTTAAAGACATCAAGCCAGGGGATGTTACTTCAAACCCCTATGAACTCACGAACGTAAATGGCACCTTGTATTTCAGTGGCTATGACGGCACCCATGGTCAAGAGTTGTGGAAAAGTGATGGGACAGCCGCTGGTACCGTCTTGGTCAAAGACATCGACCCAGGAACAGCGACTCTTCATCCATCATCGCGGCCTCAGTCTTTCACGAACGTGAACGGCACCTTGTATTTCACTGCCGATGACGGCACCAATGGTAATGAGTTGTGGAAAAGTGATGGGACAGCCGCTGGCACCGTCCTGGTCAAAGACATCAACCCAGGGGTAAATTCAGGTCTTAGCCGTTATGATACCAATTTTACGAACGTGAACGGCACCGTGTATTTTGGTGCCGATGACGGCACTAATGGTGGTTATGAATTATGGAAAAGTGATGGGACAGCCGCTGGCACTGTCTTGGTTAAAGACATCAACCCAGGGACAAGTGGTTTAGTCTTGCACCCCCACATCGAGAATGTCAACGGCACATTGTATTTCGCTGCCGATGACGGCACCAATGGTTATGAGTTGTGGAAAAGTGATGGGACAACCGCAGGTACCGTCTTGGTTAAAGACATCAGGCCAGGGGATGTTACTTCACTCCTTCAAAACCTCACGAACGTAAATGGTAAATTGTATTTCACTGCCAATGACGGCATCAATGGTGATGAGTTGTGGAGTCTCTCCCCCGCCGTCATCACCCAAGTCTCCTCTACCACCGCTGATGCACTCTACAAAGTCGGCCAAGACATCAACATTACGGTAAAATTTGACGAACCTGTAACCGTTACAGCCATTCCTCAACTGCAACTGAAAACCGGTACAACCAATCAATTCGCTACCTACCTAAGCGGTAGCGCCACTGATACCCTCACCTTTAAATACACAGTCCAAAGTGGAGATAAGAGTCCTGACCTAGAATACTTGGCCACTAACTCCCTCACCCTCAATAGCGGTACCATTAAAGATAGTGAGGGACTCGATGCTAATTTAACCCTTCCCGTCTTGGGTTCAGCCCAATCCCTTGGGGGGACTAAAGCCCTTGTCATTGATACTATAGCCCCCGCCATTACCAGTGTCAGCCTACCCGCGAACAAAACCTACATAGTTGGAGAAAACCTCGACTTCACCGTTACCTTCTCCGAAGCCGTCACCATCACTGGCGGTGCAAACTTACCCATTACCCTAGATACTGGGGGCGCTGTCAACGCGACCCTTAATGGTACAGGAGCATCGGCCACCACCCATACCTTCCGTTATACTGTTGCCTCTGGCACCTTAGATACCGACGGCATCACAGTTGGCACAGCCTTATCCTTACCCACCGGTGCTACCATTGAAAATGCCAGCAACACCAAAGCTACCTTAACCTTCAGCAGCGGCAGCACCACAGGCGTATTAGTTGATGGTGTTGTTCCCGCAGTACCCACCTTCACGACTACGACTGGCACCACTAAAAGTACCACTCCAACTCTGGCGGGGACTGCCGAAGCCAATAGTACCGTGAAAATCTTACAAGGTACAACTGAACTCGGCACTACGACAGCGGATGCTTCGGGTAAGTGGAGTTTTACACCTTCTACTGCCTTAAC
>NZ_JAUBTU010000049.1:0-18197 GCF_036705085.1 Microcoleus sp. B6-A1 | reverse complement strand
CCGTGAAAATCTTGCAAGGTACAACTGAACTCGGCACTACGACAGCGGATGCTTCGGGTAAGTGGAGTTTTACACCTACAAAAACTTTAGCCGATGGCAATTATGCCTTTACTGCCATAGCTACTGACGCAGCAGGTAATATATCTAGTGCTTCGAGTGCAGTTAATCTGATTGTAAATACCGCACCAACTGCCCCACCATCAGTAACGGTAGTACCCTTAGTAACACCAACGGCAACAGTAGAAATTAACACGCCATCAATCAGTCTAATAGATCGTGGAGAACCAACTAATTTCCCACAAAATCAAGTTGTAGATGACCGATATTTACTGGCAGATGATGATGACCGCAGTATCCCACAATCAGCCTTTGGTCAACCGATATTTGCCTTATCAGGTAATGATAATTTGACCGGAAGTGACGGTAATGACACGATTCATGGTAACAAAGGTGCTGATACCATTGATGGTGGTAATGGTAACGATCAATTATTTGGCGGGAAACATTCCGATCAATTATCTGGTGGCAATGGTGATAACGTATTGAGTGGTAATAATGAGAATGACACTCTCACCGGTGGCGAGGGTAATGATACCATAAATGGTGGCAAGGAAAATGATGTCTTACTTGGTGGCAATGGCGATGATGAGGTATGGGGAGATAAAGGATTTGATGTGCTTACAGGTGGCGCAGGAAAGGATAACTTTGTCTTAGACTTTACTGCTATTAATGCTAATGAAGCTGATTTTATTACTGACTTTAGTTCTGAAGATAAAATTAAGTTAGTTGGTGTTAATTACAGTCAATTAACTTTTGAGTCAGTGAATATCATCTTAGATGGATCTGCGGCTGTAGGTTCAACGGCAATTAAATCGGGGGATAACTATTTAGGATTGGTTTACAACGTGAATCAATCTGCTCTGAATAGTGGTTCTTTCTTGTAAAATTCGCAGGAATTATGGCAAGAAACCGGGTTTCTCTAAAAGATGTTTGCTTTCTCAACTAGATATCTACCAGGAAACCCGTTTTCTCGCCTCTTAGAAAAATATCATTCATTTCAATAAAATTTAATTTTTTAGGTAAACTAAAATGACCACTTCTGATACAAAAACGGGTCGGTTGGATAACAATGACTTTCTGTTTCCAGCTAGGTATATCGGCGGCTATACCTGGCTTGATGAATATGACTTAAATACAGATGCAATCGGGCAAGGAATCACACTTGCTCTGGATGCTACAGATCAAAGCAAATTTGACACATTCTTAGAAATTATAGATGCCAATACGGGTAAGGTTCTTGCTGATAATGACGATGAGGGTGGTATTAGTACAAACTCATTGATTGCGCCTGGTCAGCCTTCCCAAAGTGGCGATATATTTGACATTTCAACAATTCCTGATTCTTTGACAATTGACGGCACTACCAAGTACAAAGTGCGCGTCTTTAGCGTAGATTCTGTTACCGACCTATTGTCTACTTATCCCTACACTTTACAGGCCAGCGTTCCTAATGGTAATGTCAGTTTAGTTCCAAGAGGTAGCAACTTTAGCAGCCCTCTAACGGGCAGTACCGTTGCATTAACTGGTAAATTGGAGGTCAACAAAGACTTTACTTTTCCAGGTATAGGTGGTAACACACTTGCTGATGAATTTCTCGTAAGTACATCACTCGACAACGAACCGCTCAAAATTTCCCTTAGCAGTACAACAATAGGCTTTGACCCTTTCGTAGCAGTCATCAGCCCTAAGAATCCCGAAATTTTTGTCTCAGATAATAACAGCGGCGGCGGTTTGAACTCACAGCTTACTGTTCCGCGCGCAGGTATTGATTACAGAATCCGCGTCAGCAGTAACACTACATTTCCCAATTCCACAGCTTCTGCTGCTGATTACAGTTTACAGGTCAGTGTTGCTCAAGGTAGCGTCACATTAACTCCTCGGAGTGGCGAAACTCTGCAATTAGGGCGCGGTGGTGGAAAAGTACCCGACGCTTCCACATTGCCAGATATTTCTAATGGGGGAACATCGCCACAGATTTTCGGTACACCTGTAGATATCGCAACACCGACAATTAATGCCCCCGGCTCAGGCAATCCTACTGGGCAATCAGCAAACACTGTTACGGGTCTATTTTACAACCTCTCAGACAGTAAGGATGATATTTTGCTGTTCTCACTGCCCTCGACGGCTACTGGCAAACAAATCTTAGCCCTATCTGGCAGCGATAAAATTACTGGCACCAGCGGCGCTGATACGGTTAACGGAATGCAAGGAGCCGATACAATTGACGGAGGCGCGGGTAATGACAGTTTATCCGGCGGTAAAGAGTCAGATTCCCTTGAAGGTGGTGCTGGCAACGACCAAATATTAGGCAACAATGACAACGATACTCTTACCGGAGGAGAAGGCAATGATACTATCCGGGGCGGTAAAGAGAAAGATAGCCTGACTGGTGGTGGTGGCGATGACTTTCTCTATGGCGATCGCCATCAAGATTTTCTCACCGGTGGCGATGGAAACGATACATTTGTCTTAGCTGGGGGACAGATAGCAGCGCTCAGTTTAACAGATGCAGATGTGATTACAGACTTCAAGACTGGGGACAAAATTGGTCTCACCGACGGGAGTACATTTGGCGGCCTCTCCTTTGAAAATGTCAGTTTGACTCTGACTGGACAACCTGCTGTCAATTCTATAGCAATTAAAGTTAAAGCCGACTCCAGTTATTTGGGTATCGTTCAAGGGGTAGCGCAAAGCGCTTTGACGGCAAATGCTTTTGTTATTCTGTAGCATGGGCTTTGTCCACTCTATTTGAGTGAAATTAATCGCGATCGCCTTTGAGTTTGAGAGGAGGCGATCGCACTTGTATTCTTCCTGTTCGAGGGGCGATCGCACTCATCACCGTGTGCCAGTTGCGTCCATGACCACGAATTTCAAAGGTGGTACCCGCCACGTGATTTATCCGTGGGATCAATCCAAAATCTAAAATCTAAAATCCTCAAGCCCCCGAATTGATCTCGCGCAAGTCAATCCAAAATCTAAAATCTAAAATCTAAAATCGAATGACTGTCCTCATCTTCCCCACCCCCCCATCTTTTCCATCCCATCATCCTCTTCTGCTCCTCAGCACCTATACTTAAAATTGGGATCTTACAGTTAATTTTTTTAAACCGAATGTTCAGCATTGACATCATTGTGAAAAATACGCCCGTCTCGCTGTCGGTGCAGCGGAAGTTGGAGGAAGACGCTGAGACTGTTTACCAGCAGGTACTGGCGGCGATTCGCAACTCCCAACCGCAAATTTTGGAACTCACCTGCGAGAAAAATCCTGAGAAAAAGGTGGCTGTACTCAGCAGCGAGATTTCTGGGGTGGTGGTTTCTCAGAAATCGGGGGCGTCATCTACAGGCAGATCCCCTGGTTTTGTCTCGATGACAGCAGAATGAGGGCTGGGGGTGTTGGTGCCGATATGAGCCAGTCAGCCGTTGCTGTGCGGGATTTGGGTTTTTGCTGGCCGTCGGGCGATCGAGTGTTGCAAGGTTGCTCTCTGGATGTACCCAAGGGCGAGTTTTGGATGCTTTTGGGCACTAACGGCAGTGGCAAGTCTACGCTGTTGAGGCTGATGGCTGGGCTGCTGCACCCCCAGTCGGGGGAAATTGACCTGAGTGGGCGGGTGGGTTTTGTGTTTCAAAACCCCGATCACCAATTGGTTATGCCGACGGTGGGTGCGGATGTGGCTTTTGGTTTGGTGGAGGAAAAGCTTTCTAACGTTCAGGTGCGGGAGAGGGTGGCGGAGGCTTTGGAGGCTGTGAATTTGCTGGATTTGCAGCGGCGGCCGATTTATGCTTTGAGTGGGGGCCAGAAGCAGCGAATTGCTCTTGCTGGGGCGATCGCCCGTCACTGCGAAATTCTGCTGTTGGATGAACCGACGGCTTTGTTAGATCCAGATTCTCAGTTGGATTTGGTGGCCGCGGTGCAGCGGTTGGTGAAAAATCGCGGGATTACGGCTTTGTGGGTGACTCACCGTTTGGATGAGTTGAATTATTGTGATGGGGCTTTTTTGTTGGAAAAGGGCCAAGTTGTCGATCGCGGAGATCCGGCGCGTTTGAAGCAGCGGTTGATGCAAAGCCAAGATGTTTAGCCCTCAAGCAATTTAAGAATTAAGTCACTTGGCGATTGAAATCGCTTCTACAAAAACGAAGTCTGCCTCCGCAGACTAAAAGCATAGCTGCACGCCAAATTAATCTCGCAATCCTCGATCGCGCAACCAAGCATCTGCCCAAATTGTATCGGCCTCTGACAGCGGTGGTATGACTTCCCAGTTGCGATAATCTATCTTGAGGTCGTAACTTGCTATGTCGTAAATTTGAGTGAATAATTCCTGCAAATTGATTATAGGTTCGGTATCGCCCGATCGCAGTGGCAAAGGAAAGGTAGGCAGCGGGTTCTGCACGTTAAAAGCATACAAATCTGCTCTGGGACGGCGATTTCCCCGACACACCAAAACGCTATAGTGGCTTTCAATGTCATTGCCAATAACTGGCATTTTTTGACCGCGCCGCAATAAATCTATTTCAATTAAATGAGTGCGGCTACCTAAAATTTCTTCTCGCTTTTCTTCGTACATTTGTCGTCCTTTTCCTGTGCGCTTATTGCTAGGCGAGAGGATTTCAATCAGGGTGATTAGTTCTTGGTTTCCTCTTTCTCTAATTTCTAAATAGCCTTCCCGAACCTGGTAGGGCATGGGAATATTTACTGTTAACGGTTGTGTTGGTGGCGCTGCAACGGCTACGTTTGATGTTATTAATTCGGTTGTAGTTCTTGGCTGAATTACGTTTACATCAGGAATGCCAATTGATAAATTGTCGTCAGCGGTTTCATAGATTCTCACTTCCAATGAGACTAAATACTTAGGACGAAGTTGGGGAGACAAAAATCTGAAAATTTCACTAATTAACAAGTGATGTAGGGCTGGCCAGAGTTCGGGATGCTCTAAATACGGGTCCATACCAGGAAAGGGAGATGGCATTGATGTGACTCCTTGACTTAAGTCTATTTACAGTTTAGCAATGTTGTTTTGGGAAAATTAGGGCCGATCGCACTTCCTGTCAAATAGAATAATTCCTATTTGTGGAAGGGCGATTCCCTACGGGATAGCTCCGCTTCACGCACTTTTCAACAATTAAACTTCGAGCGGCAATTGTGTTTGAATTGGAACGCTGTTTTCATCCAACACAGACACCGCATTTACGAACACAATTGTATGCGGGACTGCGGGCATTAAGCGGCGCAGTGCATTGAGGTAAGATTCGGCATCTCTTCGGCGGGCGAAACGGGCGACTGTTAACCGCTGACACTTGGGGAGGTGGCGAATTAGATGCCAAGGTTGAAGTCGATCGCGATATGTCGATTGTTTTGGTATCATAGGAAAATCCTTCCCACTTTTGTGGGTGGTGAATGAAAGGCGATCGCTCTAGATTTCTCAGGTCCGAGGGCGATCGCTTATTTGATAATCACAAGTTTATGATACGTTCGTATCAACTGTCAAGTGCAAGATGGGTCTAATTCGGTTGCGGGTTCGAGAACTAGCTGAGGAGAAGGGTTGGACGCTTAAAGAAGTTTCTGAGCGATCGGGCATTCCTTACAGTACCGTTAGGAGTTATGCCCATTCTCCCAAGCTGGCAACGGTAGATTACACAGCTTTAAACAAAATGGCTCGCGTGTTTGATGTTGCGATCGAAGATTTAGTGGAGATATTGGAAGAGTAGGCTGATTTATCGTTGGGAATATGGGACGAATTAGGCTGCGAGTTCGAGAATTTGCTCAAGAGAAGGGTTGGAATATGACAGAAGTCTCTAAAAGAACAGGTATTCCATATACCACTATCATTACTTATGCCAATTCTCCAGGTATGGCAACTGTAGATTACACAGCTTTGGACAAGATGGCCCGTGCGTTCGATATTGCGATCGAAGATTTAGTTGAGATTTTGGAACAGTAAACTGATTTGTCAGCGAGAAGATGGGGTTAATTCGGTTGCGAGTTCGAGAACTAGCCCAGGAAAAGGGTTGGACGCTGAAAGAAGTCTCTGACAGAACGGGAATTCCCTACAGCACGGTTAAAAAATACGCCCAAGCTCCCAAAATGGCAACGGTGGACTACACGGCTTTGCAGAAACTTGCTGCTGTCTTCGATGTGATGGTGGAAGATTTGGTTGAGGTTTTGGAAAATTAAGCTTAGGACTTACGCACGGGTGGTCAGAAACCGGGTTTTTTCGAGAATAGTTCGTTACAGTCCGCAGATTTGACAAAAAACCCGGTTTCTCTGACGAAGCGCATAAGTCCTGAGCGCATTAATTCGATCGCCACTTCTAGAAATCGCCAAAATCTTCAATCCCTTTCTCGATCGCGAAAAGTGCGATCGGCCCTGCCAGTCTTGATGGTAAGCTGGTGGTTGATGCTAAAAATTGGGCGATCACACTTATCAGATCCTCAATTTCTTTTTCTAAGTTTTCCTGCAACTTTGCTTCTACTTCTAATTCAATTTTTGCTCTAAGTTTTTGCTCAATTTCCCGTTCTAATTTTTGGCGTAATCGATCCTCCTGTGCTTTTTCCCGTTGTTGTTGTTTTTCGCGATCGATTTCAACTCTTTGCTTAATTGCTTCCTCAGCGATGCGAATATTTTCTTCAATGGGTACACCTTCAGGAGTACACATCGGCCCGTACCATGTCGCTTTTGAATCAGGGGGATTGCGGCGACCAAAAAATACCCGAATCGCTTCATCATCATCCCGATGCGATAGGACATAAGCTTTTAATTCGGATCTGCTCATTTCATCAAAGTTCGGTTTCATCCAAAAACCTCCAAAGTCCATTACTAGATACGATTACTTGCAGCTCATCACTTACGAAAATATATACTTCTCTGGTTTGAGCATTAAAACGGAATAGTTGAATATCTCGGTAGTAGCTAGAGAACATCTGGCAGACGCGCAGACAGGCTTGGGCTTGTTCGTCAGTGGGATTAATCGTTCGTTCCTCAATTGTGGCACAAACTTTAGAATATAATATAACTTACGCATAGGAACCCAGAAACCGGGTTTTTTCGAGAAGACTTCTTGACAGTGCAAAGACTCGGTAAAAACCCGGTTTCTTTGTCGGAGTGCGTAAATCCCGATCCCATTAAAAAGAGGTAGCTTGCGATTTTTAGTTGGGTAGGGGCGGGTTTTTGAGATTGTCTATCTGTGTCATAAAGGGTTGAAAAAAACCGCCGCTACAGGTCGATAGAGGATGTCAGATATGTCAGATTTTACGGTTGATTCCCCTACTTCATCTCATATCCAAACAAATTCGGATCGACTTCTCCCAAATTCAAATCAGCCAAACCATACTCGGCCCAACGCCTTTCTACCATCGCCGCCACATCAGGATCGGACTCCAAAACTTCCCCCCATTCGTGATCGGTTTCCGGCGGCATCTTCGTAGTAGCATCAATCCCCATTCTGCCTCCCAAACCAATCTTTTCACTGGCAAAATCTAACGTATCAAAAGGCGTATTCGGCAGAATAAATACATCCCGAACCGGATCGACTTTAGAACTAATTGCCCAAACTACTTGACGCGGGTCGCGAATGTTGATACTTTTATCGACAACAATCACAAACTTAGTGTAAGTAAACTGCGGTAATGCACTCCAAAATGCTAAAGCAGCCCTGCGCGCTTGACCGGGATATGCTTTATCAATCGAGATAATTGCCGCCTTATAACTCAGCGCTTCCATCGGTAAGAAGAAATCGACAATTTCCGATACTTGCTGCCGCAAAATAGGCGTATAAATACGGTTAAGCGCGATCGCCATCATTGCTTCTTCTTTCGGCGGCCGCCCGCTAAATGTGGTCAGATAAATCGGGTCTTTGCGGTGCGTCATGCAGTGGAACCGCACCAACGGCGAATCTTCCACGCCGCCGTAATAACCCATGTGATCGCCGAAGGGCCCGTCGGGCAGAACTTCACCGGGGGTAATCGTTCCTTCTAACACAATTTCCGAGTCCGCTGGTACTTCCAAATCTACCGTTTTGCACTTGGCCAATTGCACGCCGGAACCGCCGTAAAGTCCCGCAAATAACCATTCCGATAAGTCTACAGGAATTGGGGTTGCTGCGGCGAGAATAATCAGGGGATCGACTCCAAGGGCGATCGCAACTTCCAACTTTTTACCAGCCTGCGCCGCTTTCCGCAAGTGTCGCGCGCCCCCCCGCACGGATAACCAGTGTACAGTCATCGTGTTTTTTGACTGCAACTGCAATCGATAAACCCCCACATTCGGCGTACCTGTTTCGCAATCTTTGGTAATTACCAAGCCCAGGGTAATAATTTTGCCCGCATCTCCCGGATAAGGGCGAATCATCGGGATTTTGTTCAAATCCAGCCCTTCTCCCTCAAATACCACTTGCTGACAAGCTGGGAAAAAGTCGCGGCCCGGTTTGGCTTTCACTACGTCGAACAGCACTTTGCCGAATTCTATCGCTTGGGAAATCTTTTTGGGCGGTTTTGGCTGTTGCAGCATTCCCAGTTTTTTGCCGAGCTCTTCTAGTTCGATCGGCTTTTCCATGTTCATCGCCCAGCAAACGCGCTCTTCCGTACCCAACAGGTTGATCGCGACGGGGAAATCTGCCCCTTTGACGTTTTCAAACAGCAATCCAGGGCCGCCTTTTTGCAGCATTTGGTTGGAAATTTCGGCAATTTCGAGGTCGGAATCGACTAAGGCGCTAATCCGGCGCAGTTGTCCCCGTTCTTCGAGTAGTTTTAGGAATCCTCGCAAGTCTCTAGCCATTTTTTTTAAGAATTGTTAACGTTCTTTTGTTATTATGAGCCGATCGACTGCCACAAGTTACTCCTGAACCGCTCAAAAGATACGTATTTAACGAACCGCGAAGACGCCAAGGGCGCGTTCGGCGAAGCCGTTCCCGTTCCCCGCAGGGGTTCGGTGAAGGGTAGGGTAGGAAGACAAAGAAGAAGATAGGTAATGCCTTGTTCGGTTCGGGAGTAGGCTGCATAATGGGTTACATGAAATGTCCAAGATGCGAATCTGACGAAGTTCGTAAAAACGGCCGTCCCAACGGTCGCCAGCGGTATCTTTGCAAAGCTTGCCGCAAACAATTTTTTGAGTCGCCCGGTCCGCAGTCTTTCAGTCGCCCATGCACGGAAACACGGTTAAGCGAAGTTATCCCGCAAGGAATCGAGTCTGCAACCACCACAGAGTCCGGCGGGATTGCGATTTTGCTGTTGGATGCCGAAAATCTGAAACTTAAGGTTAATACAGAACAATTCTTAGCGGGTTTGTGCGACTATCCCCTGCAAGTTAAAATTGCTTTTGCTAACTGGAAAAACCAGAGTACGGGCAAGTTGGATGCTGAACTTTACGATCGCGGTTACGAACTGATTCACGTTCCGGGTGGTGCTAATAGTGCTGATGCTAAAATGATTGCCTTTGGCGCTGCTATTTTATATCGATATCGGGACGTGCGACAAGTTTTTGTCTGTTCTTCGGATGGTTTGTTAAATCATCTTTGCAATCAGTTGCAAAATCAGGGATTGACTGTCTTTCGGGTGCGTCGGCAAAATTCGGTTTTGTCTGTAGAAAACTGTCAGAATGGTGAGAGCAAGCACTATTCTTGCGAAAGGGAAGAGGAAATCCCTAGTTTTGAGGAATTGGCTAATCAAGTTGCAGAGTTGTTGAAGGCTGAACACAAATCTATTGATGAGCGAATCGCTCGTTTTTCTAGTGTGGCTGAGCTTTTTCAAGAGCGCCGTAATGTTGCGTTCAATTCTACAACTTCCCCAGCAGCAGCACTGTCGCAGTCAGCACAAAAGGAAGTTACCCCGGTGCTTGAACCATCTTTGGCGACCGTTGCTGTTCCTCCAAATATTGCAGAGCAAAATTTGCCAGAAATAATACCTGCTGTCAATTCAAATGCTATTGAGTCGCTGGATGTTTTAAAAACTATACTTGTAGAAATAATTGACTCGGCAAAAAATGAGTTGAAAGAGGATGCTATTCCTGTAACAAGAATTAAGAAAGTTTTTTTTGCTAAATATCACTCTCATGCTGATTTAGTTGTAAAAAAAATTTTGGGTAATACTTCTAGTTTAATCAAATTTTTGCAGTCGCAATCAGCTACTTTTAAAATAATATTAATCGGTACCGAACATCAAGTGGGACTCGTTCAAAAACCCTCTGATTCAAAAATTGAATTATCTGCCGCCCTCGAAGCATCGGTAGCAAAAATTGTACTGGCATTAACTGCTGAATCTCCAGGTAGTTACATTCCGATTCCCCAGGTAGCCGGCGAATTTAAAAAGCAATACGGTCAACCAATTACTAAAAAGCTGAAATCGCTGGATTTGGACACCAAATTTGCCGATTTTTTGCAGTCCTGTAAAATATTTAAAGTTAAGAAAAACGGTAAAATTTATGAAGTGGCGATCGCAGTTTCCTAGCTTGTCCCTAAAAGTATGCCCCAACCTCCGGTAGGTCGCCCGCAGCTACCGAAAATCAGTCGAGGGCGATCGAACAGATAAATAATTAAACAAATAATAACTCCTATAACTCTCCCAAGAGCTAATTGTCCAAAATTTAATCTATTATTAACCAAAATTTAATACTAGCTTATTCTTTTATTATTTAATCTATTATTAACCAAAATTTAAAACAAGCTTATTCTTTTATATCCCTTTCCTTTGAGATTTCAGTCTATCCTAGGTCGTAGATTTGCAAAGTCGGCTATTAAGGGAGAGGAGGAATATGAATTTTTTCACAGGACGTTGGCGACGTAGTTTTATAGTGACACTAGCAGCCGCAGCATTTTCGCTAACTTTGATTAGTTCCGCTGTAGCTGCTGTAACACTAAATGGTTCGGGAGCAACTTTCCCCAAACCTCTTTACGATCGCTACTTCTCTCAAATGAGAAGTGCAAATCAAATTACTGTAAACTACCAAGGAACTGGTAGCGGTGCTGGCATCAAAGCATTAATTACAGGGACTGTTGATTTCGCAGGCAGCGACGCGCTGATGACTGCTGCACAAATAGCCGAAGTAAAGCGGGGTGTAATAGCTGTTCCCACGGCTGGCGGCGCTGTTGCAGTTGTTTACAACTTGCCCGGAGTGACCAATCTGAGGCTAAATAAGGATGCCATGAACGGCATCTTTGAAGGCAAGATTACTCGCTGGAACGATGCGAAAATAGCCGGAATTTCTGGACAAGCTAAAAACTTGCCAAATACTGCGATTCGAGTAGCTGTACGGGCAGACAGCAGCGGTACTAGCTTTATTTTTGCTAACCACTTGCAGGCAACTGGTAGCACCATCAAAGCTGCCGCTCAGCCGAGTTGGCCAGGAAGCCCTGTCAGTGGTCCAGGAAACCCCGGCGTAGCTGCTTTGGTGAAGAATACAGCGGGTGCGATCGGCTACGTTCAAGATACGTTTGCTCGGCAAAACAATCTCCAAACAGCATTTATTCAAAATAAAGCTGGCCGGTTTGTAGAGCCTAGCTTGGCTGAAGCAGAGAAAGCTTTAGCAGGGGAAACATTCCCCGCAGATTTCCGCTTAGTAGAAGGCAATCCTAACGACGGTTATCCGATTGTTGGTTTGACTTGGCTGTTAATCTACAAACAGTATCCTGCTGCCAAAGCAGAGGCTATTAAAAAGATGGTTAATTGGGTGATGACTACAGGTCAAGGTATCAACAAACAGCTAGAGTTTACTAGCATTCCTTCAGCTACAGCTCAAAAGGTGGTTCAAGCAGTTAATCAGACTGTGGTTGCTAGAGGTTAATTGGGGCGATCGCACGAGGTTATGAGTGGACGAGTTAAATGTATGACTCAAAACTCATAAGTCATCAGGTTAATGTGCGCTAAATTTACTATGTAAGGTTCGCGTTGCACCATTAGGAACCCGGTGTGCAGCGCGCACTCAGCCCATTAGAATTACTCGTCGTTCAAGCAAATATTTCACTTTTTAGGCAATAATTCTGGTATGACCAAGCCTTCAAAAAAAACTCAAAAATTGACTCGCAAATCTGCAGAAATAAACACAGAAGTAGATTTGACAGATACTGCTGGTGAAGGTCTATGGATGGAGTCAGGATTTACACTATTTGTATGGGGTTTTGCCCTAGCGACAGCGGGCATTTTGTTTTGGATGAGTGCGGTAATTTTTAAAGAGGCTTGGCCTGCTATTAGCAATTTTGGACTCTCCTTTTTGTGGAATCCCAAGTGGGATATCGGCGAGTTGCAGTTTGGGGCTTTGCCGTTTATTTACGGTACTGTAATTAGTTCTGCGATCGGCATAATTATCGCACTTCCTTTAGGGCTGTCAGTAGCTATAGTTACTAGCGAGAACTTCTTACCCGTTTGGGTGCGATCGCCCTTGGGATTCATGGTTGAATTAATCTC
This sequence comes from Microcoleus sp. B6-A1, assembly GCF_036705085.1. Classification (NCBI taxonomy): domain Bacteria; kingdom Bacillati; phylum Cyanobacteriota; class Cyanophyceae; order Oscillatoriales; family Microcoleaceae; genus Microcoleus; species Microcoleus sp. B6-A1. The sequence goes on along the minus strand of NZ_JAUBTU010000049.1, from coordinate 5,747 downwards.
GGCTATTCCCAGCGTAATAGTTGGCCTTTGGGGAATCTTTGTTTTGATTCCCTTCTTGTTGCCCTTGCAGCAGTCATTGTTCGATAATTTCAGTTGGTTTCCCTTGTTCAGCAGCGAACCTTTAGGCCCCGGAATGCTGCCCGCTGGAATACTTTTATCAATTATGATTTTGCCAACAGTAGCCGCCATCAGTCGCGATGTATTGATGTCAGTTCCAGTCGATTTGCGAAGTGCTTCGATGTCCCTCGGTGCCACCCGCTGGGAAACAATATTTAAGCTGTTATTACCAGCGGCTAGTTCAGGAATTATCGGCGCAACCATATTAGCATTGGGACGCGCATTAGGCGAAACAATGGCCGTCACAATGGTAATTGGCAACTCGATTCAAATTAACCCATCCCTGCTCGCTCCCAGCTACTCAATTCCTGCTGTTTTGGCAAGTCAATTTCGCGAAGCTATCGAACCGCTGCACACCGGCGCTTTGATGTATTTAGCCCTAATTCTATTTGTGATCACTTTGTTGGTAAATGCGATCGCAGTATTGTTAGTTCAGCTAATTGGGGCCAAGGGAGCTAAAACTTAACATCATCGAAAGCAATTTGGTCACAAGCCGCGCCGCCAGATTTATCCCCTGGTTCAATCTAAAATCTCAAATCTAAAATCCCATGGCTCAAGCACAAAAATTAGATAGTATTCTGGATGCAGAAATCACCAACCCCCTGTCGCTAAGTCGAACTTTTTTCAGCCGGGGAATGACAGTTATCGCTTTCGCTCTGACAGCTCTGGCCCTGCTCCCTTTGTTTGCTATTTTGTACAAAATATTGGGGGAAGGACTTACACATTTGAGCTGGGAAGTGCTAGTATCTCTGCCCGCACCCGTCGGAGTTGAAGACCAGCCCAACGGCTTTGCCAATGCGATTCTCGGCACTGCTTTAATGGTGGGAATTGCGACATTAATCAGCGTGCCTATCGGCGTAATGACCGGAATATTTTTGTCTGAGTTTGGTAGAGAAAACAAAGCGATGGCTAATAGTATTCGCTTTATCACCGTCATTCTTAGCAGCGTTCCCTCCATCGTAGTTGGCGTCTTTTCCTACGCCCTAATTGTCGTTACCACCAAAGCATTTTCATCATTAGCAGGCGGTTTTGCCCTCGGCATCATCATGCTTCCAGTTGTTGCTCTGACAACAGAACAAGCATTAAAATTAGTGCCTACTTCTTACCGCCTCGCTTCTGCTGGTTTGGGAGGCGGACGCTTTCAAACTATGTTTCGCATTATCATACCCTCAGCACTTCCAACTATTACCACAGGTATTTTACTCGCTGCTTCCCGGGCCGCCGGCGAAACCGCCCCGCTGATTGTAACTGCCTTGTCGAGTCAATTTTGGCCTCCTTTAGTTGATAAATTGGGCGAAATAATGCAGTCTCCCATAGGTGCAGAAACCATTTCAAAACTAAAAGAAATTCCCGAAACACTGCTGACCCCGACTCCTTCTATGTCGGTATTAATATATAGCTACGCCAGCTCTCCTTACAAGGAGCAGAACGAATTGGCGTGGACTGCTGCCTCTGTCCTTTTGGGCATGGTTTTGATTGCTAGCGTCGCATCCCGTACAGTAACTCGGAAACGCTTGCAAAACCGATAAATCAATAACTAAAGTGCATCTCTCAGTCAAATATTAACAATATAACCAGCCAAATAATGAAACCTAAAGCTAACTTGAACTCCGAAAACTATACAGCTCAATTCCTAGACGATGCCACCCCGGAAATAGACCCCAATGCAATGCCAGCACTGCGGATTCAGGACTTGAGTTTTTATTACGGAACGCACAAAGTATTAGAAAATTTATCAATGAATATCCCTCACCCGCAAATTACGGCGATTATTGGCCCTTCAGGTTGCGGCAAATCTACGTTTCTCAAAGCTCTCAACCGGATTGGTGAATTGGAGGGGAAAGTTAAAATTAAAGGAAGAGTAGAGTTTTTTGGACAGGATATTTACAGCCCGAAAGTAAACATTAATAGTTTGCGTCGGCAAATTGGGATGGTGTTTCAAAGACCGAATCCGTTTCCACTGAGCATCTACGATAATATTGCTTACGGCGTGAGGATTTTTGGTCGCAAAAGCAAAGCAGAATTAGATGAAATTGTGGAATCTGCACTTAAAAGTGCGGCGCTTTGGAATGAAGTCAAAGACGATTTGAATAAATCGGCTCAGGGGATTTCGGGGGGACAGCAGCAGCGACTTTGTATTGCTCGCGCTTTGGCTGTGAAGCCAAAAATTTTGCTGATGGATGAACCTTGTTCTGCTCTCGATCCGATTTCAACCATGAAGATTGAGGAGTTATTTCAGACTCTGCGCCAGCAGTTAACTGTTGTGATTGTTACGCATAATATGCAGCAGGCGGCTCGCGTTTCTGATTACACGGCTTTCTTTAATACTGATGAAAGCCGCATCGGTCACATGGTGGAATTTGGCCCGACCAGTAAAATTTTTACTTCTGCGGGCAATTCCAGTACGAGAGATTACATTCAAGGCCGTTTCGGTTAATACTTACATCTTGAGCCTCTTTCAGAACAGGCAAGATGCCTGTTCCACAACAGACAAATATTTTTGTGCAGGCATCTTGCCTGCTATAGTTATGTTTTCAGAACAGGCAAGATGCCTGTTCCACAACAGGCAAGACAAATATTTTTGTGGAGCAGGCATCTTGCCTGCTATAGTTATGTCTTCAGGACAGGCAAGATGCCTGTTCCACAACCGATCAACATTTTTGTGAAGCTGGCATTTTGCCTGCTATATTTATGTATTCACCACTTCTTAAGCGAGAGTTAGGTGTTTTTGGCGCAACTCTCATGGGGCTGGGTTCGATTCTTGGCACGGGAGTATTTGTGAGTATCGGGATTGCTGCGGAAGTTGCTGGGCCAGGAGTGATTTTGGCTGTGGGTATTGCAGCGTTTGTTGCTGTGTGCAATGGCCTTAACAGCGCTCAATTAGCGGCAAATCATCCTGTTAGCGGTGGTACTTATGAATATGGCTACAAATATCTCAATCCTTGGCTGGGTTTCACTGCCGGCTGGATGTTTCTGTTGGCGAAAACGGCTTCTGCGGCTACTGCTGCTTTAGGTTTTGCAGGGTATTTTTTGAATGCAATTGGTGTAGCCGATCGCACTTACTTGATCCTAACAGCTTTAGTCGCCCTCGCCGCCATCACTTTAATTGTCTTAACGGGAATTAGGCGATCGAATATTGCCAATACTGCCATAGTCTCAGTTACACTTCTATCCTTAGCGGTGTTTGTTGCTGTAGGTTTGCCAGAGGTAAAGTGGGAAATGGCCACCTTACAGAATAATAGCTCGATCGGCTCCATCCTGCAGGCCACCGCCCTGATGTTTGTCGCTTATAGCGGTTACGCCCGCATCACCACAATGAGCGAGGAAGTGCGGGAACCGAGAGAAACCATTCCCAAAGCCATAATTTTCACTTTGGTGCTGACAATGCTGCTTTACGTGGGGGTAGCAATAGTTGTCGCCGGCGCGGGGGGAGCCGATAAATTGTCTTTACAACCAGGCGGCACGACTGCACCCTTGGAAGTCATCGCCCGCAGTTTCCCAATTCCGGGAGTTTCTCAACTGCTAGCCGTCGGCGCAATTACCGCTATGTTGGGAGTTTTGCTGAACTTAATTTTAGGGCTGTCGCGCATCTGGCTGGCGATGGGGCGGCGCTTGGATATGCCGAGAGTCTTGGCGCGGCTAAATCCTTCGGGAACAACTCCCTACGTGGCTGTGGTGGTTGTGGAAGTTTCGATCGCACTTTTAATCCTCGTCGGCGATGTCAAAACCACTTGGTCATTTAGCGCTTTTAGCGTTTTAATTTACTACGCTATCACCAACCTCGCCGCGCTGCAACTTTCCCCCGCCGAAAGGCTTTATCCGCAGTGGTTGGCTTGGGTGGGTTTGGGGAATTGTCTGTTTCTGGCTTTCTGGGTGGAGAGGGAAATTTGGCTGACAGGATTGGCATTAATTGCCGCCGGTTTAATTTGGCGCGCGATCGTCCGACTCCCGGCGAGAAACTAGAAGTGTGATAAATTGAAACAGCATCCCGCATTGTAGAGGGCCATGCCCGATCGAACTCCCGAGCTTGCGACTCAAGAATCTCCCGCATTCACCGCCATCAGTCGCTATATAGCTCAAACCCTAATTACCATTCAGGAACGGCATCCCGAATGGATAGCTGAAAAATACAGGAAAACCCCCTGGGCCAAACCTGATTTTCAGTCAGTTTTGATTGGAAAATTGACAAAAAGTTTCACAGTAGCCAGCGATACAGATTCCCTGCTGCTGACTGCGAAAAAATACCTACAAATTCTGCTGATTCCAGAATTCGTTAATTCACCTCAATTCAGCAAATTATCTGCCAAAATTCAGCAGCTAGCCCAATCTCAAACACTACCAGCTAAATCAGAAAACTCAGTTTCCTCAGAACCTCCAACTCCAACAGCCAATCAACCAGCCCCGCTTCCTCTCGGCATTGCTATCTTGCTGCTAGATGTCGAAAACTTGCAACTCAACATCGAAACCGAAAAATTCCTAGAGGGAATTTGCCACTATCCCATCCAAATCAAAGTTGCCTTTGCCAATTGGCGCAGCATGGGCAAGAAAGATGCCGAATTTCACCAGCGCGGCTATCAACTAATTCACGTCCCCCCCGGCAAAGACAGCGCCGACTTAAAAATGGCTACAGTCGGCGCATCGATTTTCGTACATTATCCCACAGCCAAAGAGATTTTTGTCTGTTCGTCCGATCGCGCCCTCACTCACCTCAGCAACACACTGCAAGCCCACGGACTAACCGTATTTCAAGTCCGCAAACAAATAGATAAAATCCTAGTTTTAAACAGCAAAACCGGACAAATGGAAACCCATTCCCTTGTAACCATACCGGAAATTACACCCCTAGAACAATTAGTTATTCAGCTCAAAGAATTAATCAAAAAAGAGCAAAAACGCACCTCAACTCAGTGGATCAAAGTTTCTACTGTTTCAGCTTTATTTAGGGAAAATTACGGATTAGTCCTCAATCAAGTTGTTTCTCATCATTTGCTCGGTACTAAAACCCGCGATATCTTTCTGAAATATCCCACCGAGTTTGTCCTCCACAAACCCTCAGAAACTTCTCAAACTTATGTCACTCTTTTTGAAGTGAGATTATCGCCTCCACCGCCAATACTTAACCAAGAAAATCTGAATAACCACCAGGCAGCACCTGCCACCTTGACAGATATTAATTCTCTGGAAGACTTGGAAAGAGCTCTTGTCAAAATCGTTGGCGACTTAACCGGCAACTCTCCTGAAAATTCTGTATTTCTCTCAAATGTTGGCAGTGAATTTCACCGACAATACGGCAAACAAATTACCCAAATAATTAAAGATTTTAATCTCGGTAGGAAATTTACTAAATTTTTGCAATCCTGCGCTTCTCTCCAGCTAAAAAAAGCCGAAAAAGGCTGGCAAGTTTCCCTCAATTAATTAAAAATTAAAATATATAGCCTTTCTCAGTAACATGAGGTGTTCTTGGGCATTGACCAAACAGGGGATTGGCCAAACAGGAAGAGTACCTTACTTTCCTGAGAACCCCTATGTAAACGTCCAATTACAACTCACATCTTGCACCATTCTCAGGAACAGGCTTTTCGGCCTGTTCCACAAAGAGTGAATTTTCTTGTGGAACAGGCCGAAAAGCC
>NZ_JAUBTU010000048.1:0-50092 GCF_036705085.1 Microcoleus sp. B6-A1 | reverse complement strand
ACGCTTAAGCTATAAGATAAACGACTCTCAATTTCGACAATAGAAATCACAGAAATTTCCAACCCCTGTTCCGATTTGCCAGATAGACCCTTATAAAAATAAGCTTTGCCGTCAGTTTTTTTGCCACTTTTTCTTAAAAAAAAACAATCAATAACAGCAATGATTGTGTGTTCAGGATTTAAGGCAACACGCGAGAAAATATTGATTAAATTGTGGAAAGTTGAAGCTTTTGAGAAAGTGACGACGGTAGGTTTTTTCGCTCAAATAACTATAACGACTGAGATTCGTGAAGTTGATCTTGCCATAGGCTAGCAAAATAGTTGAGAATAAAGTGATTAAAAACTTCTTTTGGGGTTGACTAATCCCTGGCATTTGTTGTAAGATGGATTCCATAATTTTCATAAGGCAATCTGTTGAGCTTGTGTTTTTTTTATAGCTTATTTTATAGCTTAACCTAAAAGAGCGCCTTTTTTTTCTGTTCATTTTGGGTTCCGATTGCACTCACTTTTTTCACTTCTCTATTTTATTGCGATCACATTCCTCTTTAAAAACTGTCCGGAGTATTGTTATGACCTAGACTAGAATTATTCCCGAATCCTAGGAGCGATAGAGTACATCCTAGGCTTACCATCCTAACTGTCCTGACTGTTGCTATAAGTTTGAATTAAACGGAGATTTTTATTGATGAAGTATAATCGATTTCAAGAATTAGATATGATGAGAGGCTTTGCCGCCTGTTGGGTACTGGGCATTCATTATTGGTCTTTCAATATCATCCCTCCATTTTTTGGATACACCAACTTTTTGGAGTATCTAAAAGTAGTGGGTCGAGCCTCGACGCTAGCCAAATTTTTTCCCCTCCCATTTAATGGTGTGGGCAATATAGTTTTTGATTTACTGAATATATTTTTCTTGCTTGGATATCAGGGAGTTCATATTTTTTTCATTCTCAGTGGTTTTGGACTGGCTTATTCAAGGATTTTAAAACCTGATGAAAGCTGGAGCATTTTTATGAAAAAAAAGTTTTTCCGGCTCTACCCTACTTACTGGATACTTTTAGTTGTATCTTTGATAATTCCTCGGTTAAGGTCTGATTTATTTTTCGGCTATTTTGATTGGTTCTCCTTGTGGAGAAGTTTTCTCATTCTCGATAAAGCAATACCATTTTCTTGGTTTATGTTTCCACTAATTCAATTTTATTTGTGTTTCTTTTTGCTCTTTAAATTTTTACAAAAATTTTCTGTCTCACAGTTTATTTGGGCTGCTTTGTTAATTAAATTAACCTATGCATTTTTAATCTTAATGATAGGCTTTAACCTATTTTTTCCAATAATAGGCGATTTCGGTTATCCCGGCTATTTAGCAATTTCAAGGTTATTTGAGTTTTGTTTGGGAATGGCAATGGCAAAGGTTTATGTAACTAATCCTAATCTATTAATTAATTACCTAACGAAACCAATCACAATAGCCCTAGCAATAATTTGTGAAATAGTGGGTATTATGGGTTCGTTAAAGTTTGCTAATCAGATAAAAATTTTAGGCGTAGCTTTTCCTTTTGGAATGTCTTTTTATGATGCATTTATTGGATTTGGCATATTTGTGATTGTGTTTAATGTGTGTAGAAACTTGAGCAAACTATCTGACTTAACAACGAGATTTTTAACATGGATTTCTCATATTTCCTATGAACTATACTTGACGCAGTTTATAGGCTTAATTATTATAAAAAAGTTTTTTATTGTGCTTGTTCAAGGTGAACCTCCTCTTTTGAGTGCTAGTCGTGCTATTTTAGTTTATGTATTAATGATTCAAATTTGTATAGTTATGGCTTTTTTATTACAATACCTAACAAACTCGATCACAAGTCGATTTAGATTAGCGATGGGTTCCTTTACCTCGGTCATAAAATAACCTAAATTAGTAGTTAATAATCACGTGTTATCAAAAACTAGACTTCTGAATTTGTTGCTCGGGTTTTTAATTGCCCTCAGCCTAGAGTTGTTCAGCGGAACGACAACTTTTGCTCAAAACATCGAAACAATTAAAATTTCCGGTACTGCTGCGGGTGTCAGCACTCGCTACATCGGTGCAGTCGAGGGCAATATCAATTTCGACATCAAAGATTTGCAAGATTTGGGAATTAATACCTACCGCATTTACGGCGGGATGTCCCGGTGGGAAGCCGAAGACGACGACGGTAAATACGGTTGGCCATCTATTGACGAAATTAAGACAAATCCAAATATAATTAATTCGGCGCATTGGGATCAGATTATGACTAATCCGCCCCAGGGTAGCGATTATTGGTGGTCGGGCCAACCCGGTACTGTTTGGCAAGGCAATGCCAGGACGATTTTTAATACTCTAAAAGAAACAAATATTCGCCCAGTTGTCAGTATTCGTAATGTTGATAATAACTGGCGGCCGAGTTGGGCGTTGCAACTGAATCCGCCGCGCACAGGAGAAGATTGGAACGAGTGGTGGGAACAGGTTTTTGCTACGGTTTATTGGCTGAATGTTCGCAATGATTACCGCGTTGATGATTGGGAAATTCACAACGAACCGGATAATCGCGATCAGGGTTGGGGCGGGACTAGGGCTGACTATTTTGAATTGGTTAAGGTGGCAAAAGATGCGCTCGACTTTGTTTATAAAACTTATTTGCCTTCGCGCACTTACCGCATCCACGGCCCGAAAACCGTAGGCGGCAGCAATTGGCCGGCTAGTGCTTTGCAGGAAATACCGAATTATTTCGATACAGTCAATGTCCACAACTACGATGCAGATATTTCTAACTACACCCGCAAAGTGCGCGGCTGGATGAACGGTACTGTCCGCGCTAACTCGCAGCTTTGGGTAGGAGAATGGGGAACTTACGAAATTAGCTACGGCGATTTATCTTTAGCTTTAAATTAGATTAAGAATTTGATTCGAGGTTCCCAACCGGGGGATAATTATATTTACGGCAGTCACATATTCTGTTTGTACGACTGGGGAAAGCCGGGACTGCCAGAAGGTTTGCTAGGGGACGGGGGAAAACGGCGCGCGGGCTACTATGCTTTGCGGATGGGAATTAGGGCTTTGCAGGGCGGGAGAGCTAGCTTTTTTCCTATCACTAACAGTTCGGATTTAATGGCAGTTGCAACTCTTGATGCTAGCAAGAATGTTTACTTGCTGGTTGTGAATGACCGACCAACATCTTACACTGTTAATGCTGATATTTCGGAGCTGATAAAATCTGGTAATGGCACGGTGCGGGAGTTCAGTTCTCAAAGAATGGATGAGGTTGTTGGTAGCTTAAGGCTCAAGGGCGGCAATGCGAGTTTTGCACTGGCCGGGAACAGCGCTATTCTCATCAAGTTCGATCGCCAGAATTGAAGATCAAATCCTCTGGGTCATAATTGGGATAAGATAGAATTAGTTATGCTCAGAATTATTTATTTTCTGCCTGTTGGGCCCTGGAACCCTGGAACCCTTGAAGCCTCGAACCCCTAATTGCACAGTTGCAATACCTAAGTCGTCCTGTTGTGATTCCCCTCCTGTCGCTGGTAAATTGGTAGCGTGCAGGTATCTTGCCTCAAACAGAATGCGAGCGAGAGTTCCGTTGAGGGGCAGAAAGTAGGGTGCAGTCTAGACAATCGCAGAAATTCTTGCTCGTAAACCCGCAGCAGTTAGGCTAGGCGAGGAATTACCCGCCCGCTTTCATCTGGGCCCTTTGGCAGATAGCATTGGTTCTGAAAGTCAGAAGCCGTCAACGATCAGGATATGGCACGGAATTAATTTTAAATGCCAAGATGCTGGAAGTAGGGGTGAGTTGAATCGTACAGAAACTTTGAGCGCGCTTGGAAATCTCGCGGGTAAAGCCTCTCAATCAACCTGCTGCTCGCGATCGGCTTTTTCCAACAAATATCACTTTTATGCCCCCTGATGTTTATTCCCTCCCTCAGTCAGGTCATCAACCGCAACCCCCTCACTGTCACGCCTGAGACGCCCGTAGAAAAGGCGATCGAGCTGATGAGTAGCACAGGAGCCAGTTACGTCCTCGTGGTAGAACCGCGCGGGAATTCTCAACTCGGAAATCCCATGAACGGGATTTCCCCACAATCGCGGGAACAGTCGGGTTTCTACAACGGCATACGGCCTGCGCTACACGCAGGAGGCAACGGGCTGCGTCTCAACGGCTCAAAAGCTCCCTATCCGAGCAGCCAGACAGTGCTGGGGATTTTTACAACGCGAGATGTCGTACAGCTAAATTCGATCGGCGCTGCTTTGAGCGGATTTGCGATCGAGCAAATCATGATCAGAAGCGTAACTGTAGCCCGAGAATCGGAAATTCCCGACTTTTTTGCCTTAGCTAATCTGCTGGAGAAAAATCAGATCAGCCATTTGCCCGTCGTCAGCGAGGCTGAAGAACTTGTCGGTTTAATTAGCTCTCAAAGCTTGGTGCTTTTGTTGCAGGGAATTGGGGAACCGACACCAAAAGCAATTAGCAGCGCTTCGCCACCTGCGGCTTTCGCGTTCCCTCGGCCGCTGCCAATTGTGCATCAGAAAGTAGAGCTACCCGCAAGTTTAATTAAACTTTATCAAATCCCTCAAATAGCAGGCTCACGAATAATTCACGCTCCTGCTAATTCTTCGGTTCGCTATTTGGCGCAACTGATGTTTAGACACAATGTTAGTTATGTATTAATCACTGAAACCCCCGATCAACACTCGACTGGTGCTGCTCATAATTCCAAATTTACAAATCCCAACATTCACAAACTGGTTGGGGTGGTAAGTTCGCGGGATATCGTGCAGTTACAGGCCCTGGGAAGAGACTCTAACAAAATTAAAGCGGGAGCAATTTGCAGCAGTTCGCCGCCACTGGTGCGATCGCACTCTAGCCTCGAAGCAGCCGTGGCGCTGCTGCAAAAACACTACTGCCAGTTGCCTTTATTAGTTATCAACGAAACAAATCACCCGATCGGGATTGTCAATCCTAAAACTATCCTTTTACAAGCGCTGGATTCAAAATCTCTGCATTCTGGCTTAATCGCTTTGCAGCGCCAGCTAGAATCTAGCAACGCTCAATACAAAAAACTCTCAGCAGAAATACAGCGGACAGCAGCAAATAGCCACGAGATGGCTGAAATTTCTCACCACAGTTTCGTAGAGCGGCAAAATCTCCCCCCTGCAGTCAACAATCAGGGGATTTGGGACTGGAATCTCGAAACAGATGAGTTTTTTTATTCGGCGCGGTGGCAAGAAATGCTGGGCTACCAAGAAGGGGAAATCTCGAATCGCCGATCGGAATGGTGGAGTCGCATCCACCGAGATGATATTGACTCGGTAAAGGCAGCTTTAGAAGAACACTTCGCCCAAAAGACACCGGATTTTGCAGCAGAATATCGGATGTACTGTAAAGACGGCAGCACTGTCTGGGTGCTGAATCGGGGTCAAGTTTTACGTAGCGCTACTGGCAAACCGCTGCGGGTAGTAGGAACTCATACCGATATTACTCTAAACAAGGAGTTTGAAGTCACAAACCGCGAGCATGATCGAGAACAATTCCATCTATTTGACTCTTTGAAAGCAACAGTAATTTTCCACATAGATGCGGCGGGGGTTTGGAAATTTCTCAACCGCGCTTGGACGGAAATTACGAATTTTCCGGTTTCCGAAAGTTTACAAACTAATTTTTTAGATTGGGTGCATCCAGATGAGCGCGAGCAATGTGCAAATTTATTGGAGTCTTTGCTTTCCGGGAAGTCGGAATTTGAACGGCGAGAACTGCGATTTAAGTCCAAGTCGTTTGCGGGGAAAAACTCCTTGGGAATTCACAGTGATTCCGGCTTTGTTTCCGTTGAAATATTTGCCCAAGTCCGGCGGAATTCCCAAGGCGAAATAGCGGGAATTTTTGGGACTTTGCACGATGTCTGCAACCGCCTCGAAGGAGTTGAGGAACTGCGGGAAAGTGAGCGGGCAATTCGATCGCTCTACGAGGTAATGGTGAGCTCGGAAGGCTCTTTTGACGATCGAACGATCCGGTTGCTGGCAATGGGTTGCAGTCAGTTTGGGATGGATATCGGGCTGTTGGGCAGGGTTTTGGGCGATCGCTACGAAGTGATTGCGGCTTATGTACCGGAAGATTTTCCCTTTGGATTTGCTAAAGGAGACGGTTTTGCTTTGAGCAGAACCTTTGAGCGAGAGGTTTTGCGATCGAGCGAACCTATTTCTGTGGAATCAGCCGGCACTACTCAGTGGCGCAACCACCCCGCTTACAGCGTCCGCAAGTTGGAGGCTTTTGTCGGGACGAGGGTAATAGTGCAAGGGCGAGTTTATGGTACTTTGAGCTTTACTTCCCGCACCACTAAATCTCCTTTTAAACCGCTGAATTTTGAAATTTTAAAGTTGATGGGCAATTACATTGGCGCAGAAATTGCCCGCGAAGAGCGAGAGCGAACTTTGCAACGTCAGTACCAGCGCGTTTTACTACTCAAACAAATTACTCAAAAAGTGCGATCGACCTTAGACACTCAAGAAATTTTTCAAACTACCGCCACCCAAATCGGCCGCGTATTTGGTGTCAATCGCTGTACAATTCACACCTATCTTTCCGAACCTTATCCCCACCTTCCTTGCGTCGCGGAATACTTAGAACCCGGTCACGAATCCGCTTTAGATTTAGAACTTTCTGTCACTTATAACCCCTACACAGAAAAACTCCTCGCTGAAGATATAGCCCTGGCATCTCCCGATGTTTTTGCCGATCCTTTGCTGGAATCTTCGGGGCCGATGTGCCGCCGCATCGGATTAAAATCCATGTTGGCTGTTCGCACTTCCTATCAAGGAGAACCGAATGGAATTATTACTTTGCACCAGTGCGATGCAACTCGCCAGTGGAATCCCGACGAAATTGAACTATTAGAAGATGTTGCCGCTCAAGTTGGCATTACCTTAGCTCAAGCACAACTTTTAGAAACCGAAGTGCAGCGACAGCGACAGTTAGCAGAGCAAAATGAAGCTTTGGATCAAGCGCGACAAGCGGCGGAAGTTGCTAATAGAGCTAAGAGCGAATTTTTAGCGACTATGAGTCACGAAATTCGCACTCCGATGAATGCGGTCATCGGGATGACCGGCTTGCTGCTGGATATGGAACTAACTCCTGAACAGCGGGATTTTGTGGAGACAATTCGTACCAGCGGCGATGCTTTGCTGACTATTATTAACGATATTCTCGACTTTTCCAAGATTGAATCTGGAAAATTGGATTTGGAACGCAGCCCCTTCGAGCTGCAAAACTGTATAGAAGAATCTCTGGAATTACTGGCTCCGAGAGCCTCAGAAAAAGGTTTAGAGCTGGCTTACTTTATTGATGATTCTGTTCCGAAAAACATTTTAGGGGATGTCACGAGGCTGCGCCAAATTTTGGTAAATCTGCTGGGTAATGCAGTGAAGTTTACAGAATCTGGAGAAATTGTGGTGTGCTGTACGGCTAGGCAAATTGAAAAGGTAGCTGCTAACAGTTCGCCCGATAAAATTAATATTCTAGCGCCACAACTGCTAGTAATTAACCAGGGAGAGTTGGCACGTAGCAAACAATACGAGATTCAATTTGCTGTCCAAGATACGGGAATTGGTATTCCGCCAGACCGGATGGATCGCCTGTTTAAAGCTTTTTCACAGGTGGATGCTTCGACAACGCGACATTACGGCGGGACGGGTTTGGGACTGGCTATCAGCCAGCGTTTGAGCGATATGATGGGCGGTACAATGTGGGTTGTCAGCCAGGTTGATCCCCGAAGTTCTAAGTCTCAACCGGGAGTTTCTGCGATCGGAAAAAGTATCGCTGGAAAATCGCCTGGAGAATTTACTTCGCCGTCGATATCGGGTTCGGGTTCGATTTTTTATTTTACGGTGACTGCTGAAGCCAATGACATCCGGGCTGAGGAAAAAAGGCCGGAATTTGCCGCTGGTAAGCGCTTGTTAATTGTTGAGCATCATGCCATTAATCGGCAAGTTTTGATCCGTCAGGCAGAGTCTTGGGGAATGATACCCATGGCTGTAACTTCGGGTGCTGAGGCTTTGGAAATCATCAAAGGAAACTCGCCGCTCGATTTAGCTATTTTGGCGATGAATCTACCAGATATGGACGGTGTGGCTTTGGCTGTGGAAATTCGGAAATTTGAGCTGAGCAATTTGTCCGGCGGCGACGGTCTAAATCCGAATGTCAGCGTTAAAAACCCTCGCAAAATAGCACTACCTTTGGTGCTGTTTACTTATTTAAGTAAGGCGGAAGTTTGGAAAAAACTTGAAACTACAGAAGTACATTTTTCTGCTTTTTTAACTAAGCCTTTAAAACAGTCCCAGTTTTATAATGTGTTGCTGCAAGTTTTTGGATATGTTACTGGCAGAAGTAGCAGGGGAGAAGTTTCAAATGTGGTGACTTTGACTTCGGGATTGAAGTATTTTGAAAATTCTCAAGAACAACACCGCGTGCAGCGGACGCCTGCTGTTTTGAGGCAGGCTGCGGGGAATTCTGCTGGACAGGATGGAACTAATTCTAGTCAGATTCGGATTTTGCTGGCTGAGGATAATGTGGTGAATCAAAAAGTCGCTACGCATTTACTCGACAGGATAGGATATCGGGCTGATATTGCGGGTAATGGGTTGGAGGTTTTGGAGGCGCTGAAGCGGCAATCTTACGATGTTGTGCTGATGGATGTGCAGATGCCGAACATGGACGGGTTGGAAGCGACGCGCCGCATTTGTCAGGAATGGCCTGCTAACAAGAAGCCGAGAATTATTGCGATGACTGCTAATGCGATGCAGGGCGATCGCGAAAAGTGTCTGGAAGCAGGTATGGACGATTATATTACTAAGCCGGTACGCCGGGAAGAGTTGGCGATCGCCTTGAGCAAGTGCTCACCTCTGAATCGGGATGAATTGGATGCGGTAACAGAGGAAAACAATCAAGATATTTCTGATGACATTGACAGTGATACTGCGGCATCTTCGAGCGTTCAACCGGGAGCAGATTCGCCGATTGATTTTCATATTTTGCAAAATCTCCGCGAGCTAGACGATGATGAAGACCCCGATTTTTTGGGGGAGCTGATTAAGATATATTTGGTAGACGCACCGCAACATTTAGAAACTATTAAAGAGGCTATTTTTCTCGGCGATGCTGATAGTTTGAAGCTGGCTTCTCACACGCTGAAGTCGAGCAGCGCCAATTTAGGAGCGGTGTCTTTTTCTGCTGTTTGCAAGGAGTTGGAATATATGGGTCGCTTGGCGGTTGAGTCTGGAGGGGAACAGGTTTTTGATGTGAGTACGGCGCGCGATCGCCTGTTGGAAGCTCAAGCGGAGTGGGAAAAGGTGCGGGCGGCTTTTGAGACGGAATTGGAAACGGGGAAGTTGCGATCGCAAATAGGGTAATTTGTTATATCAATTCCGGTTGTACTCCTCCGGAATTGTTGACTGTTGACTGTTGACTGTTGACTGTTGACTGTTTGAACAATACCGATGCAACCGAAAACGATATTATTTGTTATTTGTTGGTTTTTGGTTGTTAGTTGTCAGTTTCAATGCCCAATGCCCTGTTTGGCCAATGCCCTGTTTGGCCAATGCCCAATGCCCATATTTAACTTTCACCTAAATATGCTTTGCGAACAGTTTCATTTGACTGCAAATCGCTAGCAGTACCAGCGACTACAACCTGACCGGTTTGGATGACATAGCCGCGGTGGGCTACACTTAAAGCCATACGGGCGTTTTGTTCCACCAGCAAAATAGTTGTTCCTTCAGCATTAATATCGCGGACGATCGCAAAAATTTGACTGACTAACATCGGTGCCAATCCCATACTCGGCTCGTCCAATAATAACAAGCGGGGGCGCGACATCAAAGCGCGGGCGATCGCCAACATTTGCTGTTCCCCGCCGCTGAGAGTTCCTCCTTTTTGACTAATTCTTTCTCGCAAACGAGGAAATAAATTTAATGCTTTTTCCATATCGGACTTGATACCGAGAGTATCGTTGCGGAGATAAGCACCCATTTCTAGGTTTTCTTGCACCGTCATGCGCGGAAAAATCAACCGCCCTTCGGGACTTTGAGAAATTCCCAAACGGACGATCGCCTCTGTAGATAGTGCTTCTAAAGGCTTTCCCTCAAATAATACAGTGCCTTGGCGCGGGCGCAGCAGTCCTTGAATCGTGCGGAGAGTGGTCGTTTTCCCCGCCCCGTTGCTGCCGATTAATGTCACAACTTCTCCCTGCGAGACTGTTAGCGATACCCCTTTGAGAGCGTGGATATTTCCGTAGTAGGTGTGTATGTCTTTAATTTCTAACATGATTACTCTTTCTGCTTTGTGCCTTTTTATATTATCCAGACTAATTATAAATTTTTATTGCATTTAGTGAAAATTAACTTTTTTAGAGTAAGCAGTAATTTTACTTAGAAGAAGACTCAGCGTTAGCTCCCATACCATCTATTTTTAGTAGTGGGGCGATCGACTTTACATAATTTTTACTTAAACACAAGCTTTCTTGACAGTAGCTTTACAAAAATCTCTAAGTATATAGCTAGTATTGATACGTAAGCGCAACCAACCGCTACAAGTTACCAATAACAGCACTTAAAATTTTAAAAATTTAAGGAGATTTACCATGAAATTACATCACAGTACCGGAGCGATCGCATTTTTATTAGCTACTCCTTTAGTAACCGGCTTGACTATAGGTATAGCGCCCAGCCGTGCTGCCATAATAGCAGGTTCTGCCGCCGAAGTAACCATGTACAACTTCAGTCACAGACCGAATGAGAATGGTACATTTACTAACACTTACACTCAGACAATAGCTAACAGCGGTTTAGTCATTAGCAAAGCGAAAGCTGAGGCATTTTTTATATCTAACTGTCACGAATTGCTTGCAGAAAATCTCTCGCAAAGTAAAGTGCAAGGTGACGGCAATAACTATTCTGGTTTAGCCCAAAGTCAAGCAGCAGTGATCGGTGACTTCTCTATCAATGCGGAAGAAACTTTTTCCTTCACAGTTGAGACTATTTTACATCTTTTTACATCTGTTAGTAATCGGCAATCAGAACGGGCTAGCGCCAAAGGAGGTATATCTTTTTCATTGATTGACACTGTTTCTAACATTCTTTTAGACTCATTTCAACTTGCGCTCGGTTTACACTCTTTTAAAGCCCCGGAATTAAGTTCGTCATACAACCTCGCGGGAAACTTTAATCCCACACAAATTAACTTTGGTTTTCTGGATCAAGGTAATACAAAAAGCCTGAGCTTGTATACTTCCGGAGTGTATTCGCGGACTTTTGATAACGCCACTAACTTAAGATTAGTAGAAGTTAAGAACAATATAGTATTGGCAGAAGCAGAACCAGTTCCAGAACCGACTACTA
This sequence comes from Microcoleus sp. B6-A1, assembly GCF_036705085.1. Lineage (NCBI taxonomy): Bacteria > Bacillati > Cyanobacteriota > Cyanophyceae > Oscillatoriales > Microcoleaceae > Microcoleus > Microcoleus sp. B6-A1. Next base: position 38,686 of record NZ_JAUBTU010000048.1, on the reverse strand, counting down.
TATTAGGGACGGCCATGTTTTTCGGTTTCTTGGCAAAGGGGAGAAAACTTAAGAATCCATTGTCGGAAGTTAAATCCAAAGTTGAGAAATGATGCCAAACATCTAAGTAGGTCAACTATCACTGTTGGATACCCGACTTCTTAAAAAAGTCGGGTATCGGGTTATTCTATATTATCCATTGCCATCTTCTTCTTTTCCCAAATATGCCTCAATCACCCGAGGATTTGCGCGAACTTCTGCCGGAGTTCCCTCGGCAATTTTAGTACCGTACTCCATAACACTCACGCGATCGCTAATTCCCATCACCACTTTCATATCATGTTCAATCAGCAAAATACTCAACTTCAACTCATCGCGAATCCGGTAAATAAAGCGAGTTAAATCAGCCGTTTCGTTCGGGTTCATCCCGGCAGTCGGTTCGTCCAAAAGCAACACTTTCGGATCGGAAGCCAAAGCCCTGGCAATTTCCAATCTCCGCTGGTCGCCGTAGGAAAGGTTTTTTGCCAACTCCGGCGCTTTAGAAGCACCTAAACCGACAAAATCAAGCATAGTGAGCGCTTTTATTTTAGCTTCCCGCTCCTCCAGATTCGCAGTGGGAGGGCGGAGGATTGCACCCAACAAACCTGTTTTCAATCGGCAGTGTCTACCTACTAAAACATTATCCAGCACAGTCATGTTATTAAACAAGCGGATATTTTGAAAAGTTCTAGCAATGCCGAAAGTTGTCAGGCGATCCGGAGGTAAACCCGTGATATTCTTCTGTTCCAAAAGCAACTGGCCACCACTCGGTTTGTAGATACCTGTCAGCATATTAAAAAAAGTAGTTTTGCCCGCACCGTTGGGGCCGATCAAACTGGCGATCGAGCCTTTTTCCAATGTTAAACTAACCTGGTTGACGGCAGTCAAACCGCCGAATCGCATTGTAAGTTGCTGTGCTTCTAATAATGACATTTTGGTTATGTTTCCTAATATTTTAGAGGAGTGCAAGCGGGATACTCGCGAGCTTTCACGCACGCGAGTCAATTTGGGATATTTTAGGACATATTCTCTAGGGTACAGACAAAATAGAACTTAAAAAGATTAGATTCTAGCGAACGGCCAGGGCGATATTGTGCGTGTAAATCGGCAGTCGAAAAGTTTTCAATAACATTGAGATTGAGTTCGTCAGCCAAAGTTGCAATGTTTTCAAACCCAGTAATCCACGGTGCATACATACTTTCGTATTTATCTATGTAATCATTGATATCTTGGTAGCCCGTCGTTCTCAAAATCACCTTTTCCGACATATAATCAAAGGACACTCGAAAATTAGGAACCTTGTCCCGAATTTGTTCTAATACAAATATTACATCTTTTTTGTCAAGCAAGGTAGTGTTGCCTTCCCACAAAAAATATGTCGGTCGCTCGAAATCAACTTCGCTCTGTTTCAGCAAGGAGATTAAACCGTCTTTTACGTAATCGCCGGGAAGGTAGCGAACATTGGCAGTAACTTTGTTAGCTTTGAGAGTTTCTTCTTTTAATTGAAGAGTAGCGCGATCGTCTATTTCAAAATAAGTGACTTTTTCGCCATTAATTCTAGCAGCGCGAGTATCCAAACCCGAACCTAAAATAACTACTTGCTTGCAACCTCCTAAAATTTGATTAGACAAAACATCATCAAAATATTTAGTCCGCAACTTAACCATTTCTTTGGCTGCGGGAGAGTTTTGAGATATTTTGGCAGCTATTTCTTTTGTTTCCTCATTCAGCCAGATTTTTACTACATGATCAGTGTAAAGAGGAATTGCCTCTTCATTCTCTTCTGCTCTAAATTCCGCAACGATAAAAGCAGTACCAGTTACATTTTTCATGGCTAATCTTTCACCCTTACTAAGTAGTTGGTTACAAATAAACATTAGATGGGGACGGGGTTTTTACACCCCTAAACTCCCTTGCATCCTAGATTCTTAGCTAAACCCGCCTACAAAATACTAGGGTTTTTGCCCTTACCTACTTATTGACTTCTCGCATCTGCTAAAGACTCATTGCTCGCTTCAGCATCCGAATGCAGTTCAGCTTGGTGTATTTTATCAGGAATCAGTCCCTCCGGCCGCACGAGCATCATGACAACAAGAGTTAGGCCGAATAGAAATAAGCGCATTTGAATCGGGTCTAAACTGGTTGCCAGAAAGTCTCGCAACTGGGGAATTGCAATCCTGGGGAGTACAAAAGTATTCAGAAAACCCTTGAGGACTTGCGCTAATTGTGGCAGATAAAGTCGATCGGCAGACATGATAATGATAGCCCCCAAAATCACCCCGGTCATGTTGCCCAAACCGCCTAAAATCACCATACACAGGATGATTACCGACACAGAGAAATCGAAAACGCTGGGAAAAATTGCGCTGATATAGGCGGCGTAAAACGCGCCTGCAAAGCCCGAAAACGTCGCTCCCATCGCAAAAGCCGAAAGTTTGGTTTTGACGAGGTTAATGCCCATCGCACTAGCCGCTAATTCATCTTCGCGCATGGCATTCCACGCCCTCCCCAAGCGGGAATCTCGCAGCCGCGAGATCATGAAGTAAGCGAAGACAACTAACAGTAAAATTAGGTAGTACCAGGGAAAGTAGTTGCCTGTGCTGAAAGTGCCGACGATGGGGAGAGATGGACGCCCGATCGGGTTTATTCCCGCTTCGCCGCCGGTGAGGTTAAAAGGTCGATCGCACCCAACCAGACACAGCACCAATTCGGGTTTACCCAAAACAGCAGCAACAATCTTCGAGACGGGTTCGTCGATGCGAATCGCAGTTAAATTCCTAAAGACAACCGGGATAATTTCGCCAAAACCGAGGGTAACAATCGCCAAATAATCGCCCTTGAGCCGCAGTGTCGGAATACCCAGGATTACGCCCGCGATCGCAGCTACACCGGCGGCGATCGGCAGTACCACCCAAAAGTTCCAAGCAATATTTAACTGTCCAGAAGATAGCAAAGCTGTCGTGTAAGCGCCGATCGCAAAAAACGCCGCATATCCCAAATCCAACAAACCCGCAAAACCCACAGTAATATTCAAACCCAGCGCCAGCATAATAAAGATTTGAATCTGTACTACAGTAGCAATCCAGCCAGTCTGAGCCTGAATGTCGATAAACGGAAACAGAATTAGAATAAAAGCTAATGTCACCAGAGTTGCCAGCCGCTGGCGTTCCCCCTGCAAACCCTGCAAAGCACCCATTAACGTAGCTGTCAAAATTGCGATCGTCAAACTGCAAATCCCGTACAGCAGCGTCGTCGGCAAAGCAACAGCAGATTGACCAGACAAAGGTCTAATCAAAACCCCTTCTACCACACTTGCAATTAATAGCCAAACTCCCAATCCTAATCCCCCTAAACTGCCGATAGTTGCACCCATTTTCGGGCTGTACACCTTCTGCTCCCGACAGCTAATAAAGCCCGCCGCCGTACCCATTAGCCAGCCGATCACGGTGCCGCTCCAACCGCCGAATAACAAAACAGTGAAAGAGGCGATCGCCCCTAAAATACCAGTCGATTTTATCGCATTAATTATTTTTTTTGACATAGGAAGAAATTATTAGTCATTAGTTATTAGTCAGCAGTCAGTAGTTAGATGCAAGAATGCTAGGAATTGCAGTTATAGATGCGACTGACACAGGCAGTGCCAATTTCTGCCTCAAGCAACTCGATCGACGGCAGGTTCGGGAAACTGCTGAGCGGGCTAGCTACAGTTTAGAGTCTTTTGAGAGCGATTGTTTCACCACAGCGATCAAAACTTCTAATATACTGGAACTGTTACCGGAACACACTTCAAACGGGCGATCGCTATATGGTACAAGCACCTCAAAAAACTATCACCCTCGACGAGTTTTTGCAACTCCCAGAAACCAAACCCGCTAGCGAATACGTCAACGGTGCGATTTTACAAAAACCTATGCCACAAGGAAAACACAGTACAATTCAGGGAGAACTCATCACGAGGGTTAATGCAGCGGGCCAACCTCACCGGATTGCTTGGGCATTTCCAGAACTTCGCTGCACCTTTGGCGGACGTTCTATTGTTCCCGATGTCGCAATTTTTGTTTGGAATCGCATTCCCCTAGACGCTGACGGGGAAATTGCCAATACATTTAATGCTCACCCAGACTGGACAATAGAAATTTTGTCCCCAGCCCAAAGTCAAACCAAAGTCACAAACAATATTTTGCACTTTTTGAATGCCGGTTGCCAGATGGGGTGGTTGCTCGATCCCGATGAAAAAAACATTTTAGCCTATCCCGCCAGGCAGCAGCCTATTTCCTTGCAAGAACCAACAGATATACTTCCGATGCCCAATATTATGCCGGAAATGCAGTTGACTTTAGGCGAAGTTTTTGGCTGGCTCAAACCAGGGAATATTTAATTTGGCGTACAGTATTGCAGTCAATTGAGAAGCACTATCTTATTACTTGAAAATAAAAATTTACTGCTACCGATCGCCCCATTAAGTATTTTTTCAGTAGTATGATGACGGCGAAGGCTGACTATTTTTCATCCTTAACATATAGTTTAAGCTTTTGCAGCAGGGGTAGTCGGCTTCCTCTCCTTACATAATTCTTCACCCTAGTATGCACGACAATCAACCAATTATGGCGTTGCTTAATCAGGGTATGAAAAAAATAAGTTGAAAATCCAGAAGCTTTGTGGATACTGGTTTCTATGATTGGCATATTTAGTCTTTCATACCGTAAATCAGCAACGCCGAATTTTCAAGCACAAGTCGAGATCAGACAATTAAAACAAGAATTATGCAGGAGAGAACCTGCAACCTTTTGGGGGAGCAGGCTGTGAAGGCTCCCCCTCTTTGCTGGTTAGCGTACTCCACTTGACCAAGATATCTTCCAAGATGTACAGTTAATTAGCTAGCGCTGCCCTTGTCTAGGTTCCACTAGCTTACCGCGTAGTTTTACAGGTCAGAGATTTTTTTATCTCATCACAGCCAACATGAAAATTCCAATTTATAGGAACACCACTTATCTCCTGATATCAATTCTTGTAGTGGCAGCTATTTTCCGATTGATTAATATCAATCAGCCATTTATTGATAGCTTTAGTTGGCGGCAGTCAAGCACAGCCATGATGGCCGAAAATTTCTATCGCAGAAATGGGAATATCTTCTACCCTGAAGTTAGCTGGGATGGGCCAGGGCCTAGCTATAATGGACGGGAATTTCAAACAGTTACTTATATTACAGCCCTTCTCTATACTTTATTGGGACAGCATGATTGGGTGGGACGCAGCGTCGTTGTCCTGTTTAGCTTGTGGGGAATATTTGCCTTCTATCAGTTAGTTTATCGTATTTGGGATCGGGATCGCGCTCTTATGAGTGCCGCAATTCTCGCAATTTTTCCAGGCCATATATATGTGGATCGGTCTTTCCTTCCCGACCCGGCAATGGTGGCATTAGTTGTAACAAGCTTCTGGATGCTGATTGCTTACCTACAAACTGACCGCTGGTACTATTTATTGCTTGCCACCCTCTTTGCAACTTGGGGCTTTTTAACCAAACTACCAGGTTTAATCATTGGCATTCCGATGCTCTATACAATATTTGTTGTCCTGGGTAATCGAGGATTACTGCGTCCGAAAAAGCTGATAGTAATTGGAGTAGCTGCCATTTCCATCCTCCTGCCCGTAGCTGCCTATTATTTGTGGGCGAGGCATCTTGCTCTCACCTATCCGCCTTACCACTTTGCTGGCAGCGGGAACTGGCTTTGGGATCATGGGTTACGGGAATGGTTACAAAAGAAATATTTTATCCCTGAACTTTATCATCTTATTTCTCGGCGGATTTGGACATATCCCATCATGCTCCTTGTTGCTATTGGTTTATTCGTTCCCCCTAATTATAAAGTTTCTACCCAAGAATCAGAGCAGCAGCCAAGTAATGTAGCCGCACGAGTACCAGGGATGTTTCATTGGTGGATACTTGCTTTTGCGATTTATTACTTCATTGGCGCTCAACAGCTCGTCACAAATTACTCGAATTTAAATATTGTTAACCCAGCCGCCGCCGCTTTAGCAGGAAATGGCCTGATAGCACTTGCTTCATTCGCCAAGCGAGCCGGAGGTTCATCTTCAGCATTAGCACTCATAACGGCAATACTACTAATCATTTCTGGAATTGGTTATAGACAGTTAAACGTATGGTGCTATTCTCCTGTGGCAAAAGATGGCTACGAACTAGGGATAGCTTTGCAGCAAATAACTCAACCAAGTGACCTTGTTGTTACTATAGCTAATCGTGGAGGTGGCGATCCCGTCGCTATCTATTATAGTCGCCGACGTGGCTGGGTTTTTCCTCCGGCTATTTATTGGGGTTCTCCTCCTTCGAGTCCTCAAGAGAGCAGGATAAAGAATAGTATTTATTGGAAATATCCCATAACAGATGATACTTTAATTGCCATCTTGGAAGATTTGATTACCCAGGGAGCCGATTGGATGGGAATTGTTAAATATGGCAATAATCAAATTGCCAAAGATAACCCTAAATTGGTTGCCTACATTCAAAAAACATTGGAACTCTATCAAGAAACACCCAACTGGGTTATTTATCGAAGGCCTCCCAAAATTAAAACAACCAAGCGCTCGAACCAGGGTACTTTGGGGTCTTATTTGTCGGGAGTAGATTATTGAAATGGCATGAGTGAGTGGGTCACTGGACAATCCATATAAGCTGTTTTGCATTTAAAGTGTGATACAAGCATTACCGCTGAGGGGGTGACAACTAGAGTCAAAACATTGATAGAATTAATGACATAGCCCTCATACCCCTCGGAAAAAATCGTAGTTTATTGCGCCTAATTCCGATTAATGAGCGTAATAATGTATTGACTTGCATTCCACGCCAACTCCCTCCGCTTCGCTGCGCCCCACATTTACCCTATAATCCCATCCAAAAACTACTATGGCGAGGTATCGAGCGCCCGTATTCAGTTAACCTACCCACATATTTTTGACTTCCCATTGCCTTGATTTTTTGACCTTGAATCCCAGCACAACTTTAAGCAACGGCGTTTGGCGCCATCTGCGAGGGGTTTTTTCGCTCCCGATATCCCAATAATCCGCCTAAATAGTTCCTAACTCCCGTTTTTGAGCTTGATGACCAAAGATATCGTCAAATCTTTGACACCATTTATCAAAGCAGGGGGGCATCGCGGCGGGGGTCGTCTCTTTCATTGCTCATTATTTAACGTTATATGCTTGCTGATACTTTTAATTCAGACAATCCCCGACAATCGGCGAAAATCTTCAGATAGCACACTCATCAGATACGTCTGAGAGTATGGTGGTATCCCACAAAGCTTTAAGAAAAATTCCTAAAGCGCCATTGAAATCGCGAGGTATTTCATAACCGCAGTTGGGACATCTCAAAGTTTTAGAGCCACCTAACTTTCTCTGAATATGACCGCATTTTGTACAAGTTTTGGAAGTATATTCTTCCGTCACTCTAACCAATCTCGAACCGTAACGATTACAGAGATGTTCTAAGGTTTGCGAGAACTGATAAAATGCCCAAGTCATCATCGCCCTCGCCGACTTGGAATTAAGTTTGCGACTACCTCTTGCCACCATTTGAGAAGTTTCAAAAGTAGGTAGGTAAATAACATCGTAATTCCGTGCTAAATAGCTCGCTACCTGCTTGTGAATTTCCGACCGCAGGTTTTTGATTTTAGTTCTAACTTTCTCCATTGCTTGTTTTAGCCGATAACGCAATCGAGAAAACTGACCGCCCTTTGAGCATCCAAATTTTGACTGCATCTTATCCAAATGCTGGCACAATCGCGCAATCTTCCCAAAGTCATGCTTTCCAAATTCAGTAAAAGAATTGCCATCAAATCCAGTCAGGAAACAGCGCAGTCCGGGGTCGAGTGCGATGGTCTTGCCGCCATTTTTGGGTTCTGGAACGTCCATATCTATAGGCATATTTACGAACCAGCGTCCCTTATTGTAGGTGACTTCTACTGCCTTGTCATAGTTGATTAAGCAGGAATCCTGCCCAGTCCAGAGAGGTTTTTCTAGACCTTTGCTAGCATTGAGCATTAGATGACCGTTCTTATAGTCACCCGGAGCGAACTGAATAGTCTGTTTTTGGGCTCGAATTGACCTGAATCGAGCTAATTTCAATCCGACTAAAGGATTGGGTTTTGCCTTTTTTCCTTTACCTAACTGAGCTGGCTGTTTGTCGGTTTTCTTCCAAGCTGTATAAGCCTCGAAAAGGGCGTTGTCCAAACTATGTGCTATTCCCAATTCTTTGCACCATTCCGGGATGATCTCGCAACAAGCGAGTTTTACAGTAACTCCGAAAAGCTTGCTTACCAGAAGTTTTTGAGACTGGCTGATTAGTCTTTTTGTCTACAGTGTAGTAGGTGAACTTTCCTTGATGCTGATTCAGGTAAGCGATTGCATTGTTATACACTTTGCGATTGGCGTGAATTCTCAACATCCAGACTTTCTTCGTCTCCCCCTTTGGGTAAACTCGGTACGTCAAAGTCTTCAATGATTTGCTTTTTATACTTTCTGAGTCCGTACAATCGGCAACGGTCGCCGTGGATGATGGCGAGTATATCTTCAACCATTTCTCTTTCTGGACTAAGTGAACTATTGTTGAGAACCAAAATCTTACACCCGCCCCGCTCTGCGAACCATGAGATAATATCGAATCCGAACCGGCATAATCTATCTTTTGAGGCAACGACAACCATTCCGATGTCGCCCGTGTAAATGTATTCCAGTAGGGTGATAAGACCTTTTCTTTTGAAGTTAAGACCGCTCCCAATGTTTTGGATAATTTCACATCCGGGGTAGCGAGACAGAAGAAAGTCAGCCTGTCGGAGAAGGTCGGCTTTTTGACTTCGACTGCTAACTCTGGCGTAGAGGATGGTTGGTTTAGTAGATGGAATATTGACAACTGAGTCTCCGTCGTAGCGTCGCTGTCCTGACGGCGTTCGGTATGCTTTGATTTTCCCTTCTTTTTCCCACCTTTCAAGGGTTTTTGAACATACTCCAAGTCGTTGAATAGCGATTCTTGGTGGTACATATGTGGACATATTGGGTTTTTTGAGTGAATTATCTCAGTCTCTATCAATTGTCTGCCTTATGGCGGGAAATGTCTAAGAAAAACTCGTCCTGGAGATTACTCTTCAAGCATTAGAACTCATTTAGCTCGTATTTTTTGTTTAAGTCCCGATAAGTATCTCTTGCCATTATTTCAACCGTGCCACTTCAAACCTTCTCCTGAACATTCTCGCCCAACAAACCCCCTGGCCGAAAAGCCAAAATCACCACTAAAACCCCAAACACCCAAGCATTAGTCCAGCGGCTCGACAAATACTGATCGCTTAAAGACGACAGCAACCCAATCAAAACCCCTCCTAACATCGCCCCCACAATATTGCCAATTCCCCCCAAAACCGCCGCCGTAAAAGCCCTCAAACCCGCCGTAAACCCCATCGTAAAAACAATAGTATTGTTGTACAGACCAACCAGAATTCCAGCCGAACCCGCCAAAGCTCCCCCAATCAAAAAAGTCAGAGCAATAATCTGATCCACATTAATTCCCATAATTTTAGCAGCATCGCGGCTTTGAGCCGTTGCCCGCATCGCCTTTCCCAGACGAGTGTATTGCACAAAAACATGAAGCAAAACCATCAATACCACCGCCACCACCAACACAATTAAATCTTTCGTAGTAAATACAATACTCGTTTGAATTCCCAAAGCTTTGAAAATATCCACTCGCGGTAACAAATCGGGAAAACTTTTCGGCGCCGCCGAATTAGAACCCATCACTGGAATAAAAGCTTTCAATCCTCCCCAAAATAACCCCATATTTTGGAAAATAAAAGAAACTCCGATAGCCGAAATTAAAGGAGCTAAACGGGGAGCATTTCGCAAAGGTCGATAAGCATACTTTTCCACAACAATATTCAGCCCAGCACAAAACACCGAACATACAATTAAAGCAACTAACATCACCGGTATAGCAACAGCTAAAGGTGCGCCATCTTGAATCCCAAAAGCTCCGAACACGGTTAGGGAAGCAAAAGCACCCAACATATACAAATCGCCGTGAGCAAAATTGATTAACTCAATAATGCCATAAACCATAGTGTAACCCAAGGCAATAATTGCAATCAGCGCGCCGTTGACCAGACCAACTAATAATTGTTGAATCAAAACTTCAGGATTGCTGAGTATTTCTCCAACGATTTTTGGCAAATCAAATCCTGCGATCGGGCCTAATAGCAAAACTATATAAACTACACCTAGATATAAGAGAATACTTTTCCAGTTCTTCATGTTTTTGAGTAATTGGGAATTGGGAATTGGGAATTGGGAATTGGGAATCGGGCATCGGGCATGGGACATTGGAGGGAGAAGGAAAAAGGCATAATTTTTTATTATCCCTTCTTCCTTCTTCCTTCTTTCCGAGATCCGTTACAGCCGTTATAAAATCCGTTGCCTAACTTCCCTCTGCCCTCTAATTAATTATTCGGTCTTGAGCGCATTCACGAACTCCCACTTGCCACCTTTAACCACATTTCCTGACATTGTAGTCAAGCTTGTGTCGCCGTTGGTGTCAAAACTCCAAGTGCCGAGTACCCCGTTAAAATCTTTAGTTGCCAACACAGCTTCGCGGATAGCAGCGCGGTCATTTTTGCAAACTTTATTAATTGCGCCGATCGCAACTTTAGCAGCTTCATAGGCATAAGCTGCATAAGCTTCCGGTTCAGCATTATATTTTGCCTTGTAACTTTCGTACCACTTCGCACCCACACCCGTCAATTCTTGAGGAGGCAAGCCGCCAAAAGTAGCGTAAATTCCTTCGGCATCTTTGCCCGCCGCGTCAATTAAAGCTTGCTCTTTAATGCCGTCGGGCCCCATGAACTTAACTGCATCAGCCGCCATCCCAACATTTCTCATGTCTTTAATTATTTGTCCGGCATTGCTCTGAGTAGTGCCACCGAAGTAAATCATGTCGGGATTTAAAGCTTTGATTTTATTCATTAACGCCTTATAGTCGCTAGCTTTAATATCAATTCCCTCTCTTCCGAGGACTTGAATTCCCAACTTTTTAGCAGTGGCTTCAAAAACATCAGCGATGCCTTTGCCGTAGAGTTCTTGGTCGTCGAGAATGTAAACTTTTTGCACCCCTAAAGATTTCGCCCAGTTGCCAGCTACAGCACCTTGAAGGTCGTCAGCGGGGACAACGCGGGTGAAATTACGAGTGCCAGCGGGATAATAAACGTTGGGTTCTTTGGCTTCGCCTTTTCCTGGTTTAGTCAGTCCCGGATAAGTGTTGGCCGGACTGATCATGACAATGTTAGCTTGGTTGAGCACGGGAATGGAAAGTTTGGCTGCACCGGAGTTATAGTGACCGATGACGGCAACTACCGAACCGTCAGCGACGGCTTTGTTAGAGTTCGAGGTTACTTGGGCCGGGTCCCATTTGCCGGCGGCGGCGGTGGCGTCATCGAAAACTTCGTATTGGATTTGGATTTTGCCGTCGCAAGCTTTCGAGTTGGTTTCGGCGAGGGCTTGTTGGATGCCGTTGACCATTGTTTGAGCTTGACCCAAGGCGCTGCCTGTCATCGGGAGCATGGAGACAATCTTGACAGTATTTGGGTCGCCGGGGCTGCTGACTGCGACGGGAGTGGCTGCGGGACTGGTTCCGGGGCTGCCTCCGGGAGTTGTGGCGGTGGGTGCTTCAGGATTTTGACAGCTAGCGCACAGAGAGGCTATTCCGGCGGCAAAAAGTAATTTCCGCAATCCTACGACGGCGAGATTGTGTGTTGAGTTGATTTTTGGGGGTGTGGCACTTTTGCCGCCTGACTTCTGGGAAAAGTTCATAGGTTGGTTCGTTTGTTGGTTGCGTTTTAGCATATTTCCACTCTCTAAGTCTGTAAGTCAAGAGTTAGCACAGATTTTCAAGTTTTACGTGAACTCTTAAAGATACACCGCTGCAACAAGCTTCTTCTCTCGTTCCCGTGCTCTTGGTGGGAAGGCGTACTGGGCCAGCAAACGAGGCAGAGCCTCGGTCAATGGGTTTCCAGGATCTTCCGGAGAACCAGTTAAAACCTGTTCAACCAGTTAAAAACTAAAAGGGAAAGGAAAATACAGATTTCCTTTCCCTTTCTCAAAGCTCCAGCGTCAAATCAGCTTGATTGCGAAATCAAATCCGAATCGCTTTTTTCTTTTGAGCGATCGACACTAAAATCTTCATAGTACGATCGCTCAGTATTCACATCCCACAAATCGTGCTTTTCGCCGAGAATATTTCTCACAGCCAGGATTCCCGTCAGCATGGAATGGTCTTGGTTGTTGTATCGGTGCATACCGTTTCGCCCGATCGTCTGCAAATTCTCAAATCCCTTCAAAAAACCTTCAAGTACCTGCAAGTGTGCTCGATATTCCCCATCATAAACTGGATAAGCTTTAAGTTGCCGTATGACAACTCCATCTTCAACCTCCGCAGTTGTTGCTAAACCCAAACCAACCAACTCGCGAGTTGCTAATTCGATAAGTTCCGCGTCCGACATTTCCCAAATCTCGTCGCCTACGCTACAGAAATATTCCATTCCTAAACAACTTTTGCTGACATCTGGAACTAAAGCCGCGCTCCAATTTTTAAAGTTTTGAATTCGTCCAACTTTGACTTCGGGGGAGTGAATGTAAATCCAGTTGTCAGGAAACAAATCCTTGCGATCGACAATCAGCGATACAATCAAAAAATCTCGATATTTTAGCGATCGCGCCGCGTGCAATACCTCTTCTGGCGGCTGCGGTTTCATTCTTGCTACCAGCGCCGATATCGGCATACTCGTAATGAAATTATCAGCCGAATATTGAACTAATTCTCCGTTTTGCTCTGCAGTAATACTTTTAATCTTATTACCTTCACGCTCAAAGCTAATCACTTTAGTATCGAGATAAACTTTGCCGTCTTTATTCTCCACAGCTTCCGCGAACTTTTCCCACATCATCCCCGGCCCCAAAGCCGGATAATCAAATTCTTTGATTAATGTTTTAGTGTCGTTGCTGCCAAACAAAGCATTAATAATTGCAGTCGTCAGCGACAATCCTTTAATCCGCTGCGCTGCCCAATCTGCTTGAATTTCCGAACAAGGAATGCCCCAAACTTTTTCAGTGTAAGTCTTAAAAAATGTTTTATACAAGCGTTCGCCAAAACGATTGATCACCCACTGTTCAAAAGTTTTTTCTTCCGTAAGTGGCCTAATTCTCACTTTCAGATAACTCAAAATAATCAGCGTACTCTCAATTATGCCCAAGTTAAAGAGAGTATTGAAGGCACTAATCGGATAGTTAAAAAATTTCCCTCGATAAAAAATTCGCGACAATCGTGGCACTTTAATAAACTCATTTCCCAGCACCTCTTGCCACAACTGCTGCACGGCTTCAACTTTAGTATAAAAGCGGTGGCCGCCAATGTCGAAACGATAGCCTTTGTAGGTTTCGGTGCGAGCTATTCCCCCAACTTTATCACCTTTTTCTAGTACAACAGGGATGATGCCTTGTTTGACTAGCTCGTAAGCTGCCGTCAAACCCGCCGGGCCTGCACCGACGATCGCCACAGGATAATGTTTCACTCAGCCTACCTCCAGCTTTTTTATCCAAACTATACAGTTATTTATAACTTGTTAAAGGGATAGATGCACCCGTGAATACCCTGAGAAACTATCGATCTACCTGATGTTTAAGCACAAATTACCTTGATTTATTGAGCGGATACCGGCAAGCTAACTTTGCCAGTCACAGGCTTTTTTTGGTATAAGTAGCGACCAGTGCCGATCGCGAATGCCAGTCCGCTGTAAAAGTAGAAAAGCCAGTGCCAAGGAATAGTTTTCAGGGCAAATAGGATACCGTGTTTACGGTAAAAAAATCGGTAAAGTGGTGCATTAATTGCTACCAGGGGTATTGCCAGCAAACCAGCCAGTAGCAGAAAGCTCAGCGACCAGCACGTCCCCAAAATTGCCAGCAGCACTGCATAAGTTAAAATCACGCTGATGCGGTTTGAAACTTGCAAGTTGAGGTCGTTATTCAATTTGCGATCGCGCCAAATCAGTTCTGTCCAAGGCAGTGCTCGGTAGAAAAAGTCAGCTTTCACCATACCCATAGGTTTCCACTGCTTTAAATGTTTCACCTGCAATGTTTTGCACAGCCGAATGTTATAACCTGCTTGTTTCAAACGGTAGCCGAACTCAATATCTTCGATCGAAGCTTGGCGGTAACTCTCATTAAAGCCACCCATCTGCAAAAAAATTTCCCGGCGAATCACTCCGCAAGCGCCCCAAAAAGTCGAAGCTTCTTCGTTACCTGTTTGGTGCACGTAGTGGTGCAGCAAGTTCCTGTACTGCGATAGAAAATCAGGATCTCCCGGATCATCGTCGTAAGAGCCAATGAAAGCAGCTAAGTAGGGATTATTTTTGAACACCGATATCGCATAGCCCACAGCTTCTGGACAAACAGCGACATCAGCATCCACAAAAAACAGAATATCTCCCTTTGCAGCTTGGGCACCCAAATTCCTTGCCCGCGCTGGGCCCCCGCATTCTGGAATTCTGATCACTTTGGCGCCGAATTCCTTGGCCAGACGCCAAGAACCGTCGCTTTCGCCATCTGCTACTACAATAATCTCGATCGGCCTGGGCACAGCTTGAGCCAGTTTTGACAAACAGGTGCGGAAGTAAGAGCCCCCGTTGTGGACTGGGATAATAACGGATACAGTGGGGTCGGCGGTAGAAATCATTACCTAAAGTGTTTAAATTGCAGGGGCTACAATTTGCTGGAATTTTATTGATGCTACTTTACGAGGGGTAAAATCAGCTCTACTTTTTTATTTATAACTCGATTTCTGTTTGTCTTCAACTAGATTTTTTCTGGTATTCTCGATTTGATTTTCCCCATTCTTACCTTTATTTTACGCCATATCTTGCTGAGAATGACCTGATTTAGACAACCGCTTTACAAAATCTTTAAATATATCATTGTTTGTGTAAACTTGGGAAAAAGCCCCAGCAGCATTTTGGTGAGGCTGTGTTGCAATGCACAAGACTTTGATTTTATAAGTAGGTACACCGTATAAAATCAAACATCGTTTATACGGACACCCGGAAACTGTCAGGACTTGCGCGGTACAATTGCTTTTACAGACCTCATCCGCGAGTGACTTTTGCACCAAGTCTCGATCGCGACTGCGGGCTAAATGCACATTTTATGACTTTTGGCAATATATTTTAAATATACCTCTTAAAATTTCCGACGCTGTACGATCGAGCTTTAGTAATTTGCTAACATACCCTTAGCTAGCTCCCTTTGAACCAAAACTTTTACATAAACCCTTTTTTATATTACATGAACACCTCCCAAAACACTTTAAATCAGCCATTAGTTTCAGTCATCATACCAGCTTTCAACGCTGAAAATTTTATTGCTAAAACCTTAGAGTCTGTCTTATCTCAAACTTATCAAAACATAGAAGTTTTAGTAGTTGATGACGGCTCTACAGATACAACAGCCGAAATCGTCCAATCTTTGGCTCAAAAAGATAGCCGAGTCAGCTTATTCCACCAATCAAATGCCGGCGTCGCCGTCGCCCGCAACCTAGCCATTGAAAAATCAAAAGGCGAATATATTGCTCCCATCGATGCCGACGATATTTGGTATCCGCAAAACCTAGAAAAACAAGTTAAATGCCTGAATTCCTCAGCACCATCTGTCGGAGTTGTCTATTCCTGGTCAGTTGATATAAATGAAAAAGACTTGCTCACAGGTGGATTTTATAACTCCACCATCGAAGGAGAAGTTTACACAGCATTAATTTATAAATATTTTATAGGCAATGCCAGCTCATCTCTAATCCGCCGCGTTTGTTTTGCCAAAGTCGGCGGTTACAACGGCCAACTTAAACTAGAAAACGCTCAAGGCTGTGAAGACTGGGAACTTCACCTCCGCATAGCCGAACATTATCAATTTAAAGTCGTACCAGAATACTTAGTTGGCTATCGGCAGATTGCCAGCAGTATGTCTAGCAACTATGCAGCAATGGCCAAATCTCACTCTTTAATTATGGCAGATGTTCGACAGCAACATCCCGAAATTCCCAGCAGCATTTATCGCTGGTCTAGCAGCAATTTTTACATTTACTTAGCTGTTAAAAGCAACCGCAGCGGCAATCACCGCAGTACATTATCTTGGCTTTATAGAGCTTTCAAAGAAGATTTATCAATGGCACTTTTGCGACACAATTTGTATCTGCTGTCAATAGAAAGTATATTAAAAATAATAGTTACACCGCGACCTGCATCAGGGTTAGAGTTAAAACCAGCATCTGAATCGAGTGAAGGAACGACACTGGCTAGGATTGAGACGCGGACGAAGGCTCACAGAATGTTACCCTCGCAAGTATATGAAAGAATGCGATTCAACAGTTTAGAAAATCTAAAATCTAAATAAACCCAACATTGAAAAACCCGGTTTTTTGAATAAACCGGGTTTTAGAGGAAGCTAGAGGGTGTTTAATTGTGCGTGCTTGGTCGATCCACAATTAGGAAAGAGGGTTAAATAAAAAAATCTAAATTTTCCATTCTTCCTTCTTCCTTCTTCCTTCTTCCGACTGCCATCGGACTGACATCCGTTACATCCGTTACATCCGTTACAGCATCCGTTGCCGAACTTTCTTCTTCCTTCTACTTAATCTTTCTAAGCGTGAGAAGCTGTAGGAGTTTTAGCTTGTGGCTGCTGGCCGTCTGGCGACAGGGATTCCCCTTCAATAAACGAGCGCAACATCCAAGCCATTTGCTCGTGCTGTTCCATCAAACCAGTCAAAAAGTCTGCGGTTCCATCATCCTTAAACTCTTCACCGCACTGTTCAACGTGTTTGCGGAGATTGCGAATAATCAGTTCGTGGTCATCAACTAAACGCGCTACCATTTCCGTAGCCAAAGGCAAATCGCCGATATGTTCTTGAATCGAGCCGTACTTCAGAAAACCCTCAGCAGTACCAATTGGATAGCCACCTAAAGTTCTCACCCGTTCAGCCATAGCATCGATATTTAGTGTTAACGCCTGATAGTGTTCTTCCCACAACTGGTGGAGCGATCGAAACTGCGGGCCCACTACATCCCAGTGATACTTTTTGGTTTTGATTAACAGCAGATAAGCATCTGCCAGGTCGTGATTCAATAGTTCGATAACGCCTGCACGTTGCTCGTCAGATAGACCTATGTTTAACTTACGCATTGAAAATTGTTCCTTCAACTCTAACTTTACTATTAGAACAAATTTCGGCAGCCACTTACATCAACCCAGAGGACGATCGAAGACGATCGCACTTTAGTAAAATATCTGCTTTTCAGGTGAAAGTAATAGCAATATTGATACCCTTAGATAGATGCAATGAAACTTCTTGTTCCGCAGCGCCTTTGTTTGGCGATCACACCGATTGGGCAGCAGGGGAGCCCCCGCTCAATCCGGCTATAAAAAGGCTGCACTCTGATTGTTAGTAATAATAAAGGAATTTATGCCGAAGTTAACGAACATCACACACACTTAATTGTGCGATCGGGTTTAAATGACGGTATAAGGGACTTGCAATTAAATATAACCCCATTTATCCTAGAAGGCTAGGAAACAGATTTTGGGACATGAGGGGTTCTGATCTGTGTGATTGGGATGCTAGAAATGATATTGAGTCAAACCGTTAAATCGACGTTGAAGGATGCTGCCAAGAAACAGACGGGCTCGCGCAGTCGAAACTTTATGGCAAAAGTGGCGGAAGACCCAGCTCAAATACAGCCGTGAAACCCTTTGTCCCATCTGGTAGACCGCCGGAAGAAGTTGTGTGCTCGCTTCACCTTCAGAAAGACTTGCGCTGCTGTGACCACCACAGCACGCTTGCCCAAGGTATCAACGGCAGTTTAGCGTTTTAGGCCCCCATGAAGGCTTTATCAAATCCGACACTCTGATGAACCATCGTTGCAATGGCAACTGTTTAAACCTGGTTTGTGGCCGATGGCGCCTCCAGGACAGATAAAAAAAGCAGTCCTCTGTGTTGGCGCGAAGGAGGAGAAAGAGGGCATTGCAGTTTGTCCTATCTGGGGAATACGGGGTAAAGTAGCAGTAGGAAAGATTTATCCATACTTTGACTAACTGTGGTACTTTCATTGTTAGCTGTAAACCATCATGCGGGAAATCTGCCAGAGCGTGGAAACCATATTTCAACTGCTGTTAGACGAACTTAAAAAGTCCACTCGCGCGTCTGAGCAGAACTGCCAAGATGTAGCAGGGCGACTCGCAGCAGAAGTCAACAGGATATGCACTGAAAGCCAGCGGATTCAAGCCTCTGGAGATATAGAAGGTTCAGCCCAGAGCCTCGCTCAGCACCGCTTGCAACAATGCCTCCACTATTACAATTTAGGCTCCGGGCCCGGGCGAGTAGAATTGCACAGTACCCTCAGCGCGATCGTCTATCGCTACATCACCCCTCCGCAGGTGCAGTCTAGCTATCAGGCGCGAGTAGAACTGATCAAAGATTTTTTGCAAGGATTTTATCTGGAAGCTTTAAAGGCATTCCGGCGCGAAACCCAACTGCCACCCACCTACAGTCCCCGCACTCGCTTAGAACTAGCAGAGTACATGGCCTTTGTAGAGCGCTTTGGCAAGCGGCGCATTCCTTTACCTCGGAACCGCAGCCAGCAACTAATTATTTTACGGGCCCAAACCTTTTCCCAGCAGCAGCCGAAAGAAACCTCCGTAGATATGGAACAAGCCGCCGACGGAGGGGCTTCAGATTCCGATCAAACTTGGAACGACACCTCGGTGTACTCAGTGCGGGAAGCGATGGCCGGACAGGGTTCGGCGGCAATTCGCCCCCAAGGCGACGAGTCAGAATCTCTGCGGCAAACCGTGATTGACGAATTAGTAGCTTATTTGAAAGAGCGCAACCAACAAGACTGCGCCGATTACTTCGTGCTGCGCTTGCAAGACTTGCCGACTAATGAAATAGAGTCGCTTCTGGGCATAACTCCCCGCCAAAGAGACTATTTGCAGCAGCGCTTCAAGTACCATTTGCTCAGGTTCGCCATGTCGCACCGCTGGGAACTTGTTCACCAGTGGCTGGAAGCAGACTTAGACCGCAATTTGGGTTTGCTGCCTTCTCAGTGGCAGGCGTTTGGTGAGCAAATTGGCCCAGAAGGACAGCGTTTGCTAAAGTTGAAACAACAAGGTCTGTCAGAGTCAGCGATCGCGCAAACCCTCGGCAGCACGGTAGCCCAGGTACAGAAACGGTGGTTTAAATTGCTGGAACTTGCCTGGGAATTGCGAAATCGTTCAGATTCCGGAGAAGGGGCATCTAGTGATGAATAACGAAACGAACAGGGATGCAGAGGCTTTCGATCGCCATTTTTTAGACTGGATATTGCAGGCGCCGATCGCGAATGCCTCTAGCGAAGATGAGGAAAACCTCAATCCATCCCCTCGCTCAGAAGAGTGGGGCGACACAGAAGACAATTCCGGGGTGGAATACTGGGAATGGGACGAACCAGACCCGCTGGACTATCAAGTGGGGGCGCACAGCAATGCACCCGCACAACCGCAGACAATTGGAGAAATACCGACCGTGCAAGACCGTTTTCAGACCTTGTTAAAACAAAGGCTTAGAGCCGAAATTGAATCTAACCCGCCGCTGTTCCCCTGGGAAACAGAATTCAAAAGCTACGACCACGATTACCCAGACGATGTAGCCCCGCAATGGGTTCCCCCCCTACACCTCTGGACTCCCCAACTACAAAATATCAGGTGGGGCCGCCTGCCAATTCCGATCGCCCAAGGGGTTTTTGCTCAACTGCTAGAACCTTGTCAGGAACTGGTAATGTCGTCGCTGCGGCAAGGATCGAAGTTAGTTCGCGCTGTAGATAGCTTATTTCCGGGCCAGTCTCACGAACTCAACGAGTTAGCTGGTTTAGTGCTCCGAGGTGCTTTACGGGGACTTCTAGATTTAGAAGATTTCCCGAATTACGAAGCAGCGAGTACCGATCAACAAATGGTGCTGTCGCTGTTGGCCGCCAAGGAAATCATTGAGTCTCTAACTTTGGATTGTCCTGTAAATCAACCGCCGGTTTCGCGGGAGTGGCTGACTGCTTTGGGTGCGCTGACTCTGGAGGCTCAATACCTGTCGAACCCCAACAGAGAACAGCCAATGCCGTGTTTAAGAGTTGAGTGCCAATTTCCGGGGGCAGGAAGTTTGGAACTCAAGGGAGGAGATGCCGAAGCAACTGCACATCGTCCGAATTCCGGGCATTTAAGTGTGGAGTTGTTTGACCCACAACCTAACAAGACTTATGCCCTAGAAGTTCGATTCCAAAACTTCGAGACCAGACCTTTGATGTTTGCTATTCGTCCAATTTTGGCCGGACAAGATAGCAACTAGAAAGGTGTAATTAGAGTAAATAAGGTAGGTGTTTACTCTCTGGTGTGACCTCACACAAAAACAGATGCAATTTCGCGACTTCTGTCGTGGAAAACCAAAAAAATTAGATATTAGGTAAAACCCAGATTCATCTGTGAAGTTAATCTGTGGATTCAGTCTAAAATCTAATGAGAGAGAAATAAGATTTAGATATTTAGGTAAAACCCAGATTTATCTGTGGAGTCAATCTAAAATCTAAAATCTAAAATCTACAATCTACAATCGTTTGACAGGGAAATAAGATTTAGATATTTAGGTAAAACCCAGATTTATCTGTGGATTTAATCTAAAATCTAAAATCTAAAATCTAAAATAGTTGGATGGGTGCACATGACAACTGATAACCTGCGAAATATACCTGTGTTGGGTAAGCTGTGGGAGCAGATTGAGGCGATGCCTCCGCCGGTGATTGAGGATTCTTTACTGCTGCGAATCCTAGTTCAGTTGTTGGTAATTGTGGGGATTGTAGCTACTGACGTTGCTGCTGAAGAAGCCCAGAACCTGTGGGCTGTGCCTGTTAGTATTGTGGGAGCAACTTGGAGTTGGTACCGCCGCCGCGATCGCAATGTAGCTGCTAAGTTCTGCATAGCTATTGGAATGCTGGTGGCGCTGTTCGCTTTTTTTAGCCGCTTGGTGGGAGAATTGAACGATACGCGGTTAGTTTTGGCGCAACTGTTAATCCAACTTCAAGTGCTGCACAGTTTCGATTTGCCTCGCCGCAAGGATTTGGGCTATTCGATGGTAATCGGGCTAATTTTGTTAGGGGTAGCAGCGACTCTCAGCCAAACCTTGACTTTTGCGCCGCTGTTGTTGGTGTTTTTGGCTTTAGCGCTTCCGACTTTGGTTTTGGATTATCGATCGCGCTTGGGATTTGTGAAGCCAGAAGCCATTGGCGAAAAAGCACAAGGTAAAGGAAAAAATGATAGCCTGTCGCTATTTGCGGCTACTTTATCACCAAAGAATTTTGCTTGGCTGCTGCTGATAACTGTCGGGTTGGGGCTGACTATTTTTGCGTTTTTGCCACGCCTCCCTGGCTATCAGTTGCGGACTTTTCCGGTGAGTGCTCCTATTGAATATCAGGGGGACTTTGACTCCCGCAGCATTCTGAATCCGGGGTATGTTAGAGGGGGAAATGAAAAAGGAACTGGCGGAGGAACGGGGAGAAACCCAGACTCTGGGCCAGGAGAGGTGGACTCTACTTTTTATTACGGTTTCAACCAGCGCATCAATCAAAATTTGCGGGGGGAAATGAAACCTCAAGTGGTGATGCGGGTGCGATCGCAGGCTGCGGGTTTTTGGCGGGTGTTAGGCTTTGACAAATACACCGGTCAGGGTTGGGAAATTTCTCGCAACGAACAAGCTCAAAAGCTTACTCGGCCTAGGTGGTCTTATCAATTTTATCTGAATCCTTTTCCCAATGCGCCTCGGACTCAAGAGGTGATTCAAAGTTATACTATTGTTGCTCCATTGCCGAATTTGATTCCGGCTTTAAACAAGGCGAAAGAGCTTTATTTTCCGAGTCCAGAGGTGGCGATTGATGCGGAGGGGGGTTTGCGAGCGCCTGCGGAATTGGGAGAGGGTGTGACTTATACGGTGATTTCTAATGTGCCTTTTCGAGATCGCTCTTTGTTGGGGAAAACTGGTACTAATTACCCGAAAAATATTCGCAACTTCTATTTGGATGTGCCGCCGAAAATTGCCCAGAAGGTGCGAGAAAAAACTGAAGAAATCTTGGCGGCAAGAACTAGAGTATCTCAGTCGGACAGACCGATCGATTCTCCTTACGAAAAAGCTTTGTACTTAGCTCAATATTTGAAGCAAAACCCTAATTACAAAATTGAAAAAGCTTTGCCTTACTTAGAGGAAAGTGAAGATTTAGTCGAGGGTTTTCTGTTTGGCTATAAAAACACCCAGGGCGGCAAAAAAGTTACAGGGGGATATCCCGACCACTTTTCGACGGTATTGACCATTATGCTAAGGTCGATCGGGATTCCGGCCCGAATGGTGGGGGGTTTCGATACGGGAGAATTTAACCCGTTTACTGGTTACTATGTTGTGAAAAATACCGACGCTTTTTTGATGACGGAGGTATATTTTCCCAATAATGGCTGGTTTGCTTTTAATCCGATTCCCGGTTATCCGCTGATTCCGGCTTCGGTGGAGGACAACCAGACTTTTAGTGCGCTGGAATCGTTTTGGAAGTGGATCGCGGGTTGGCTACCGACTCCTGTCAGAAGCGGGCTCGATTCAGTCATAGGTTTTGTAATTGGCTGGATAACTTTGATTGTGGGCTGGTTTATGGGACAGTTTTCTAGGGGCTGGGTAGGGTTATTTACTGGCTTGATTGCTGCGATCGCCTTTGGCTTTATTGGCTGGTTAATTTGGCAAGTGTGGCGCAAGTGGCGCCACCGCCGCTGGCTGGCGAAGTTGCCGCCGGTGGAGGGGGTTTATCAGGAAATGCTGAAGGATTTGGCGAGTAGGGGTTTTGTGAAACCTCGCGCTCAAACGCCTTTGGAGTATGCTGAGGCTATGCGCGGTAATCATGCAACTGATGAAGCTGAGGTGATTGATGAGGTTTCGCAGGCTTACGTGCGCTGGAAGTATGGCGGCGAAGTGGGTAATTTGAACCAGTTGCGGGGGTTGGTGGAAAATTTGAGGCGATCGCACTTGCAGAAACTCAAAAAGCGGTGGTTTTAGGCGATACCGATCGCTTAGATGCGGTGATTAAGCGGGATGAACAGGTTTATAACCGCTTTCGGTCAAGTCATCGGTTTGGTAAGTTGTCGGGGGAGGAGTTTAAGCGGAGGGTGGAAGTTTGGGAAAAGAAGGTTTTGCAGTTACCAGTGGCTTCTAATCTTTCTAGTAAGGCGATGCTGAAGACTTTGGGGGAGGCGACTGGGGGTTATGTGGGGCTATTGGATATGATTCTTAGGGAGACGGCGATTCGGGCTTTGAAGAGGGGATTATCAAGGATTGATTTGGAGACTCTCAAGGAAGTTGCGGCGGAGTACAAGTGATGGAAGCGATCGATATCCAGCCTTGGCTGTTTCGGGTGGAACCGTTGGAGGGTGAGAGTTTGAGCCATTTTTGGGGGCGGTTTCGACGGGCGAATAAGTTAACGCCGACTCGGTTGGGTAAGATGGCGGGGCTGGGAGGTGCGATCGCCCGTTGGGAAAAGTTTCGGTTTAATCCGCCTCCTTCTCTTCAGCAGGAAATGTTACCGCCTCCTGGTGTGGGCATGAAGTTAGAGCCTCCAAGGTTGTGTGGGGCTTGTTATGCCCAGTCGCCTTGTTATAAGATTGAGTGGCAGTTTAAGACGGCAACGGGGTGCGATCGGCACAAGTTACGCTTGCTGTCGGAGTGTCCCAACTGCGGGGCTAGGTTTAAAATTCCGGCTTTGTGGGTGGATGGGTGGTGTCAGCGTTGCTTTATGGCGTTTGAAGAAATGGCTAAATATCAAAAACTTACCCAATAAGCTGTTAAATAGTATTCAATAAGCTGTTAAATAGTATTGATGTACCAATGCAATAGGCTTCAAGTTGGTCAATCTCGTGTTGTCAATTGAAGCCCCGATCGAGAACCAAGACCCGTGAGCAACTTCCAAGCAACAGCCGACTTTATCTGGAAAATCGCTGACCTCCTCAGAGGGAACTATCTGCGGCGGGAGTACCCTGACGTAATTCTGCCGATGGTGGTTTTGCGTCGGCTCGATCAGGCAATGGAGAAAACGCGCCAAGCGGTGCGCGACGAATGGAATAAGTATCAGGGCCAGCTAGATAATTTATACCCCAGGCTGAAATTGGCTGCTGGAGATTCGCCTATTTACAACACATCGGAGTATTACTGGAAGCGTTTGCTCGGCGATCGCCCTAACCTAGCACAAAACCTGATTAACTACTTAAATGGCTTCAGTCCAGATGTGCAGGACATTATTGAAAAGTTCGATTTCCGCCGTCAAGTGTCTCGTTTAAACACAGCAAATCTGCTGCCCAATCTGTTTGATGAATTTAATAAGATCGATCTACACCCGCCGAGAGAGGACGGTACTGGAGTTGACAACCTGGAAATGGGGCGTATTTTTGAACACCTGATTTATCGCTTCAATCAAGACAACAACGAAACAGCAGGAGAACACTTTACGCCCCGTGAAGTAATCCGACTGATGGTAAGGTTGCTGTTTCCTGAAGATGACCCGACGCTTCATCCTGATAACATTCTGACAATTTACGATCCTGCCTGCGGAACTGGTGGGATGTTGACTGAGGCAAAGGAATACATTCACGATATCCAGATAAGAAAGTATCAGAAAATTGGGCAAGTTCATCTTTTTGGACAGGAAATTAACCCGACTGCTTTTGCGGTAGCTAAATCAGATTTTTTGTTGAAAGGTGAAGACCCGCGCCGGATTACTTTTGGAAACAGTTTTAGTGAGGATGGGTATCCTGCAAGCCGTTTCCGCTATATGCTCTCAAACCCCCCTTTTGGTGTGGATTGGAAGAAGGTAGAATACATCATCAAACGAGAGTACGAAACTCAGGGGTTTGATGGTCGTTTTGGAGCAGGATTACCGCGTATTAATGATGGCTCACTGCTGTTTCTTCAGCATATCTTGAGTAAGCGCTCAAAGGAAGAACCCAGTCGCATTGTAATTGTCTTTAATGGATCGCCTTTATTCACGGGTGATGCGGGGAGTGGAGAGAGCAATATTCGTCGCTGGATTATTGAAAATGATTGGTTAGAGGGTATTGTCGCCTTGCCGGATCAGTTGTTTTACAACACGGGCATCAGTACCTATCTTTGGGTACTCAATAACCGCAAGAGTAACAAGCGGAAAGGAAAGATTCAGCTTGTAAATGCGGTAAATTTTTATCAAAAAATGCGGAAAAGCTTGGGTAACAAGCGTAATGAAATTACGGAAGAACAGTATAACGAGATTGCTAACATCTATCATGCCTTTTCAACGGGTGATAATTGCCTGATTTTTGATAATGAGGACTTTGGTTATCGGCGCATTAAAGTAGAACGTCCTCTACGATTGAATTTTAGTGCTGCGCCAGAAAGACTTGCCCGTTTGCCGGAACAGTCTGGTTTTGCAGCATTGGCAGAAAGCAAGAAGAAGAAAGAGGAAGACCAAAAAGCAGATATTGAAGCTGGTAAAGCTTTGCAGGAAAGGATTATTAATGCACTAAAGCAATTACCAGGAAAGGTGAGTACCGATCCGAAACAGTTTTTACCGCTACTGGAGAAAACGCTAAAACCTTTCAAGTTAAAAGAATCTGTTAAAAATGCCATTCTTAAGGCTTTGACAGAACGGGATGAGAATGCTGAACCCGTGCCAGCGAAAAAAGGTGAGGGATATGAACCAGATCCAGAATTAAGGGATTATGAAAATGTACCTCTGCAATGGGCACCGTCTATCTATGACGAAAATGTCCCGCTTAAGGAGAATGTGTACGATTACTTTGCCCGTGAGGTGAAGCCATATATATCGGATGCGTGGATTGATGAGAAATTTAAGGATGAAAAGGATGGAAAAACGGGTTTAATAGGCTATGAAATTAGTTTTAATCGTTATTTTTATAAATATCAGCCGCCAGAACCCCTAGAAGTAATTGAGGAAAAAATACTCAAGCTAGAAGAGGAAATTGCTGCTTTATTGAAGGTGCGGGTATGACAAGGTACAAACCCTATTCAACTTATAAGCCTTCGAGTGTGGAATGGTTAGGCGAGATACCGCTTCATTGGGAAGTTATCCGTCTCAAGCATATTTGTTGGCGTGCAGCTAATTATGGCGCTAATAAATCTTCTGAAAGTTATCTAGAGGAGGGTGTACGTTTTTTACGAACAACCGATATTGATGACTTTGGCAACCTATCATCTGATGGAGCAGTCTTTTTAGAGCATTCTCAAGTTGCAGATTATAAACTAGATGATGGAGATATTTTAATTTCTAGAAGTGGAACTATAGGACGTTCTTTTCTTTACTCAAAAGACAAACATGGGGAGTGTGCTTTTGCTGGGTATTTAGTCCGTTTCTCTTTAAGAGCCAAATATCTGCCAAAATTTATTTTTTATTTTACAAAATCACGGGCTTTTATAGATTATATTGGTATATCAATTATTCAATCTACTATTGGTAATGTAAATGGGCAGAAGTATGCAAATATATCTCTTCCTATTCCCAGTTTTAAAGAGCAAGAATACATAGTTTCTTTCCTCGAACGCGAAACCAGCCGCATCGATACCCTCATCACCCAAAAAGGTGAACTAATCAACTTACTTGAGAAAAAACGCAACGCTGTAATTGCCCATGCTGTGACTAAAGGGCTTAACTCTAATGCTTCTATGACAGAGAGTAAAATAGAGTGGCTAGGGAAAATCCCAGAACATTGGAAAATAACTCGTTTAAAATTTATCAGTCCTCAAATTACTGTAGGCATTGTAGTTACCCCAGCCAAGTATTACGTTGATAATGGGGTTCCTTGCCTGAGATCGCTCAACGTTAAACAAGGTAAATTAATCTATGCAAATATCGTTTTTATTAGCTCAGAGAGTAATGATCTTCATAGAAAGTCTATGATTTTTGAGGGTGACTTAGTAGTTGTTAGAACCGGACAACCAGGAGCTACAGCAGTGGTAGATAAGCGATTTCATGGTGCTAACTGTATCGATTTAATCATAGTCCGGCAATCACCATACTTTAACTCACATTATTTGTCTTATTTAGCAAACTCTAATTTCGCTCAAACTCAATTTGAACTAGGTTCGGGTGGTGCAATCCAACAACACTTCAACGTTGGGACAGCAGCAAATCTTCAAGTTTTAGCTCCTCCTCTTTTCGAACAACAAGAGATTGTGAATTTTCTTAATAATAAAGTAAACCAAATGAATAATTTAATCAATAAAGTTCAAGAGAGCATAAATTTACTTCAACAGCAACGATCCGCTCTAGTTACTGCTGCTGTTACCGGCAAAATTGATGTGCGTGAAGAAGTAGAACGAGGTGCAGCATAAATATGTCTAGACTGGATGATATTATCGAACTTATTCAAACGACTAATGAAGTCTACTTCATCACTGCACCTGGGCGGGTACGCACTGCTTATATTTTAGTCGATGACATTTTAGAGCTTGCGCTTAAAACTTTTTTGCAGGAAAAAACAATTGAACGCCGCGAGCAATGTCGAGAGGAATTAGTCAATGACGGAATTATTGCATCTCAAGCCCATCACAAAGCACTCACCCGATTTTTTGAAGATGAAATCGACTCCACTGAATTATGTTCAAAACTAGGTCGTACAAGTAATCCTGCTAGTGTCGAATCTTGTCTCAATAGTCACCGCGATCTAAATCATTGGAGTGCAAACGATCCTGAAGCAAGAAAAGAATTTCAGGACGTGATTAACGAAGTAAAACAAGAATTTCTACTTTCAGCCGGACAAACCACCTCTACTGTACTCACCTTGCTTGATGAGGCATTTAAAAGACATAGAACTCGTAATAAATTTTACCACGATCATCATCAAGCAGGCTTAACAATTAATGATGAAGAATGTCTTCGTGCTTTGTGTAATATGTTCGATTTAATGGAATATGTATTTCCTAATATTGCAGACGAAATCAAGAAAAATCATACAGTCCGCTGTCAAATAGGGGTACTGCGCCTCAAGCAAACTGCGTCACTTGGACATCGAGAACTCAGCCAGCCTTATGAGGCAGCCCTAAAACTTCTTAAGAAAGGGCATAAATATGATTTTGAAAGGCGTTCAGTAGAACACAGCCTTGTTCATACTGTTAGCGATCGTTTTTTCGACTCGTTACGCGAACAATTCAAAAATACAATTGCAAAACTTCAGGTACGGGTCAACAAAATTGATACTATGGCACGTCCAAAACAAGACCATATTGATGAAAAAAATGACAAAGAAAAATTAATTCAAATTCTGCAAAAACAGTTAGACCAAATTAACGCCCTGCTAGGCACTCCTTAGTATGGATATCTCCGAAAAAGCCTTTGAAGCCTATATTGACGATTATCTATGTAATGTACATAGTTATCGTTTTCGTACCTCTAAATCAAAAGGTAAAGATTCTCATTACGATAAAAATCTATGCCTTGATTGGGAATTGCTACTTGAATTTATCACCGCTACTCAACCTGACACTTGGGAAAAACTAACAGAACAACACGGACAAGCCACTGTTCGACAGAAATTTCTTAACCGACTGAACCGTGAAATTGATCGGCGAGGCACTCTAGACGTTCTCCGACGTGGTATCAAAGACTATGGCTGCTACTTCCAGCTTGCCTATTTTGCTCCTGTCAGTACCCTCAATTCCGAACATCAGGCACTCTACCGCAAAAACATTCTCAGTGTCGTGCGTCAGTGCCATTACAGCGCAATTGAAACCAAAGATGCGATCAATCTGGTGCTGTTTCTCAATGGTTTACCCATCTTCACCATTGAACTGAAGAACAAACAGACCAGACAAACTGTAGAAAATGCCCGCGAACAGTATAAGCGCGATCGCGACCCCAAACACGAACCTTTACTACAATTCAAACGCTGCCTCGCCCACTTTGCCGTAGACGATGACGAAGTATGGATGACTACTCGCCTAGAAGGAAAAAGCACCTACTTTTTGCCCTTCAACCGAGGTTATAACGGCGCAGCAGGCAACCCACCTAACCCCAATGGTTATGCTAGTGCCTACCTATGGGAAGATGTTTTCTCTCACGATAGCGTATTGGATATCATCGGTAATTTCATTCATCTAGCCGTTGAAGATCGAAATGGTACACGGCGCGAACAACTGATATTTCCTCGCTACCACCAGCGCGATACAGTTAAGAAATTAGCGGCTCATGCTCGCGAATATGGAACTGGACAGCATTACTTAATACAGCACAGTGCTGGAAGCGGCAAAAGCAACACGATCGCTTGGTTAGCGCACCGTTTAGCATTTCTGCATAACGCCGAAAATCAGCGCATTTTTGATTCCGTAATTGTGATTACCGATCGGCGGGTACTCGATCGCCAACTACAAACCACTGTCCGTCAATTTGAGCAATCTCCAGGTTCGGTGGTAGTTATTGATAAGCACAGTGATCAATTAGTCGAAGCCCTCACCAGTGGGGCAGCAATTATTGTCTGTACGTTACAAAAGTTTCCTGTAATTGTAAAGAAAATAAATCAACTTACAGGGCAACATTTTGCCATTATTGTTGATGAAGCTCACTCTTCTCAATCTGGTGAAGCCAGCAAGAGTCTAAAAGAAGTGTTGCGCGCTCAAAGTTTAGACGAAGCCGAACAGCTAGAATTAGAAGAATCCCAAACAGGAGAAGACCTAATTAACCAAAGCCTCGAAGCAAGGCAGAAACAGCCTAATTTGAGCTTTTTTGCCTTCACAGCTACGCCTAAACAGAAAACTCTAGAAATTTTCGGACAACCTCAACCTGATGGCAGTTTTCAACCTTTTCATCTCTACACGATGCAGCAGGCGATCGAGGAAGGCTTCATCCTAGACGTTTTGCAAAATTACACCACTTTTGAAACATATTTCAATTTACTCAAAATTGCTGCCGACGATCCTCGCTACGAAAAAGGCAAAGCCATCAGTTTACTGCGTCGCTATGTGGAATTACATCAGTACACAATTGCCCGTAAAACAGCCCTCATGGTGGAACATTTTTTGGAAAATACCCGCCACCAGATACCCGATGAAAGCGGCAATGGGCAGGCAAAAGCCATGATTGTTACTCGTAGTCGCCTCCATGCCGTTTTCTACAAACAGGCATTTGACGATTATCTGAAACAGCAGAGTTATCCTATCAAAGCATTAGTTGCCTTTTCTGGCACAGTGAATTACAACAATCTGGACTATACCGAAGCTCAGATGAATGGCTTTTCCGACAAACAAACCGCAGAACAATTCAAAAAGCCAGAGTACCGCTTTTTGATCGTGGCAGAAAAATTTCAAACTGGCTTCGATCAACCCCTTTTACACACGATGTATGTCGATAAAATCTTGAGTAGTGTTGCGGCTGTCCAAACCCTCAGTAGGCTCAATCGCACCCATCCTCACAAAACAGAAACAATGGTGCTAGATTTCGCCAATCATGTTGATGATATCCAAAGTGCCTTTAAACCCTATTTTGAGGCAACCATCCTCAGCGAAGGTACTAACCCTAACAAGCTCTACGATTTACAGGCAGCGCTAGAAACATTTAACCTTTACACTACTGAGCAAGTGGCGGAGATTGCTGAACTTTATCTACGCCAAGGTGAAAAAGCGACTAAACTTCAACCTCTCCTCCGAGTAATTGTCGGTCGATACGCCTACATACCAGACCTGGAAAAGCGTAGGGAATTTAAACATAGATTGCGATCGTTCATCCAGCTATACGCATTTCTATCCCAGGTTATCACCTTCAAAGATGCCGACTTAGAAAGGTTGTATTTGTTTGCACGTCTTCTATTACGAGCATTACCTTCTGAAAGCCAGAAATCATCTCTAAACGTTGCTGAGTATGCCGATTTGGAGAGCTACCGCATTCAAAAATCTTTTAGCGGTAAAATTTCACCCAAATCTGGAGCTAGTCAGCTAGATCCCTTTGCCGAGCTAGAACCTGCTGGATTAACCGAGCCAGAGAAAGCGGCTCTATCCGAAATTATTGCCGACATTAATCGACGTTTTGGCACAGATTTTACTGAAGGCGATCTGATCTTTTTTGCCGAATTAAAGACTAGGCTTGCTGCGAATGAAAGCTTACAAGCTAGTGCAAAAGTTAACACCCGTGAGAATGTTCAGCTTTTCCACGACGCATTATTTGATGCAGTGCTTCAAACCATGATTGATAGCAATTTTGAAATGTTCAAGCGTATTAATGATAATGAAGAGTTTGGAAGATTAGTGCGTGAAAAGATATTTGGGCAAGTGTATCAAGAAATTATAAAGAAAATGAGATTAAGATAATTAAGTTTAGTTTCATTCTATGTGTTAATGCTTGCTAATAATTTAACTCACCCTCAATTCCCTAATTTATTAGCTATGGTACGGTGAATCCGATCCAACCATATCGGAATCACAGGCTCAGTAGATTTTAAGGAATCAATGGTCTTTTCCCTCTCAAACTCTACCACTTGGAGCGATCGCGATGAATGAATCCCAGCAAAACATAAACCGCCCCAGCGAAACCGAGTTCGTAAACCCCGGTTCGTTCTCCCTCAGCCGTTGTAGCGTCATGGCCGCCTGTACAATGACAAATAATTTGTTACTGTACAGTTTTTGCTTTGGGAATACAATTTGCTATGCGGATAAAAGGACTTGAATTAACACTTAGGCTTCAAATTACGATTTTCCGCCGTCCTAGCGCTTTTCTCTACTCACCCTGAAAGTCCTGTCTTACACTTGAGCGAAGACTGAGCTACTTGATGTATGGTCTATATAGCAAGCAAACTCAACACTTTAGAGCTGGGAGCGAAAGATGAGCGAAAAGTTTAATTCAGTCACAACGAACACTACCGCCGACTACCTTATCGGCTACGAGCGGATTTTGGACTATTTCAAACAAGCCCAGAAGGAATGCCCTAAAGGAGTAGGCCTCAAAAGAGATAGCAAAGCTAGTGGGGGTTACATAACGCTTCAGTTCAAGTTAGGTAACAAGCGGGTCAACAAAACCTGCGGGTGCTATCTGACGATGCAGGGTATTACTGACGCTACGAGAAAAGCTCATTTAGTCGCTAATGCTCTAAGCTCGTTCTCTAGTGAGTCTCAGTTTTTAGCGTGGTACGATGATACGATTTTAGAAAAAAACATCATCAAAAATGATTTGATGACGTTTGGTGATGCGATAGCAAAAGTAGAGAAAGATTACTGGAATGGACGTACTAAACGCCGTCAACAGCGCGACAAAAGTAGTATTAGTCAGCAGAATACTTGGGATGCCGTTTACGGTCACGATTATAAGCTATTGCCACGGAATACGGTTGTCAACTTAAGGGATATTCTGTCGGTAGTCAATAGTAAGAAACAAGGCAGTAAATGTTTTAAAAACTGCTTGTGTGCCATGAAAAAGTTAGCTGAAGTTATCGGCAATACTGATATACTCGCTCATCTGAAGGAGATTGACGGAAGACAAACGGAGTTCAGAAAAGACCTGCAATCAGTATCTATTGACGAATTTCTTAAATTCTGTGAAGATGTTTTAGATGTCCCTCTTGGTAATAAACGATACGATTTAGAGCAGCGACGCTGTTGGTTATGGGTGTTCTCAATGCAAGTTGTGTATGGTTTTCGAGTACACGAAGTCTTTGCTGTTCAAAACATTGACAAATCATTTAAGACTGAGGATGGAATTACTATTCAGGCACTGACCGAGCCAGACAACGTGAGAATGATTGCTGTAGTAGGCGACAAAACATCACTAGATACAACAACCAAGACTGGCTACCGACTGTGCGTACCGATGTTAGCGCCGACTCATCCTGACTTAATAGAGCGTTTAGGAATTAAGTCTGGTAAACCACCTGAAATCTGTTTATTGTCAGATAGTCCCAAAACAATTGCTGGCATATACAGTCGCCGTGCTTGGACTACTTTGAAAAGATGGAATAAAGGTTTTACTCAGTCTCACGCTTTACGTCACTTGGCTAATCTTAATGGTCAGATGGCTGGGATGTCTCAGGAGACGAGAGCCAAAAATTTGGGACATTCAACACAGATGAACGAAGGCACTTACAAGAAGCGAGCTAATACCAAAACGACAATTGATTTGTTGACTCGATTTACAAAGGAAGCTATTCCTTTGAGTAGCGCTATTCAGGTACTCAAGCAAATAGGAAGCGACACACAATGTATTAGATTATTGGCTGCTATTTACGGCATTACGCCCCACGAAGTGATGGAGTTACTTGCCGAATAATTTGAAACAAAACTTTACAGTCTCTGTGTTGACAAGGAACTGTAAGTCTGCAATCGTGAGTAACTAAGGAAGATTGATGCGCGACTGACTAGCGTACCACCGCTAACCAAGTCACGACTTCCCCAAACGTTCAGGTACAACGGTTGGAGCCGATAAATTATGACATTTTTAGACGGTTGTCTTTGCGGACGATCGCAACTCTTAATGATTGAGTTGACGGGGTTTTGCCATGACTAAACCTACCGTCAGCTACCGTCGCATTGACCAACTTAAGGCGATCGCCTATGACCGTGGCTTCACCAATGAAGACGCCAGACAGTTTGGGAAATTATCCAAAACTGCTACGTGGGAAGCGCTGCTAGAACTGTACCTCGTTGATGATGAATCGCTTGACACAGTGAATGTAGACACTGTAGACACATTGTTAGACAGTGTAGACAGTTTAAATGTAGACAGTGTAGACGCGACATCTGAACTGCTTGACACAGAGGGTGTAGACACTGTAGACAGCCTTGATTGGACTAACGACGGTTCGTTCCCTGTGTGCGGTTTCACCCGCCAGACTTCCACCAGCTTTTTAGACTGGGTTGACCTCTCTCAACTCATCGCACTCGTACTCGCATCGGCGGGAGTGTTTGTGTTGGCGATGTCCATGTGGCGACAAATCAATCCCCTAAATCTTTTTCCCCCAGTCCGCGTAAACATCCAAATTGGGACAAAAATATGAGCTTACAACTACGCCTATTCGGTGGTAATTCCGATGCCGAAAAACTCACTGCCAGCAATGACGGTGGACACGCAGTCGACAAATCTAAGGTTTTAGCAAGCACTGACGCAAGTGTCATCACACCGCTAAATCCCGGTAACTTTTCCAGCATTCGTAGTGTTCCCGTTGTGCCAGCACCGCGCTACTTCACTAAGGAAGAAGCGGACGCTATGAAAGACTTGGCAAAGGAAAAAACAGACGGTGCAAAACAATCTAAACGTGCCTATGAAGCACTGGCAAAAGTTGAAGAAGCCGATGCTAAAGTTCACCGTCATCACCGCAAATATGAAGGTGCTGTGGCTGATAACGAACTGAGTAAAAAGCGCTCAGATACTCGACTGGCTAAGCACTTGCACAGTTTGCGTCCCGGTTATGCACGACTGGGTTTAGGGATTGATAAAGCTGACAGCGATGCCCGCACTCGGATTGATGAAATTAAAGCCAAGTTGACGAGAGGGACTAACTAAATGAAAGCGATGTATCTGGCAAATTACTTTGTTGCTGGATGCGTCGCTTTCTCCCTTTTGGGGTGGATAGCGAGCCTGCATCCGATGGCAATGAAAGCGGTTTTATTCTTATTAGCAGCGATTGCAATTGCTTGGGGGTTGAGCTGGTTGCTTGACTACTCCCTGAGCCAGTTGCTCAAGATTTCAGTGGCTGACTTACAGGCAGTTTTAATCGGCGGTTTGGCGATGCTGCTGATTGGTTTGGGGGTGTTTCTATGCAGCTAAAACTGTTTGTGTTGAGTGCGTCCTCTGTCGTGCTGTGGTTGGTTCCACTAGCAGCACTAGACAAAAAACTAGACATCCACAAAGCGGCGCAAGGGGTGAGCCTGTGTGCTGCGATTGCTTGTGCGGTGTCGGCGGGTAACATCGCTCGCAAACTGTCAGAACAGGGTGAGATTGAGGCAATTAAAGAGCGGGCAATCACCGCCGATGTGGTAGATGAAATCTCGACAAGCGTATACATTTCTCAGAAACAAAGACAGCAGGAAGCAGAACAAATTCTGGCAACAAACGAACGAACCGACGAACAAGAGGCAGAACTCGATTCGATAAGAGAATCATTAGAACTGCTACTGAATCAGACTTCTGGCGATTCTGGCGAACTGGCAGTAGTGAATTTATCCACCAAGCAGCGCGAACAAATCGAACTGATTCTCCAATGTCACGCCAAAGGCATCACCGGCAAAAATAAAATTCTCAAAGAAGTTTGGGGAGTCAGTGCAGGTAGTAGTCAAGCCTACCGGGACGCGAAGGCTGAATATGAATTCTTGATGCCGTTTGTGAAGGGGGAAGGTGATGACTAGACAGCCGAATATACCAACTACAGCAGCCTTAAGATTGACTGGCACTAAGTCAGAAATAGAGTTAGTATTGGCGGTTTTGCGAGGCAAGGATTTCTTCTGGAAAACTAACGGCAAGTTCTACCCGCAACGGGGGGAAGAGAATCAGTACGCTTACTACCTCAACGACTTGCAATTGCCTCAACTGGGTGCAGCAGTCCCGCCGCCAACACCAGGGGAGCCACAACCTCGACATTGGGATGCGGTTTTGGGTGGTCAGGGCGATCGGTAGCGGTCAGACAAAGGGGAGTGAAAATCAGTGGGGTTGCGTCACGTCGATGTTATACATCGACGAAATATTTCCGAGCTGAAACCCGCTCTACGAGCCAGTCGTCTAATGCTTTTACCTTTAAACCCGACGAGCGAGTTTTTTTACGTTTCTGGTTCGTGTTTGTTTCGTGTTCAGATGCGAAAACCAGTTTTTGAGTAGTATTTAAAGATGGACATGAACATCAAAGCGTATGCAGACAGGATGAGTGTAATAGCGTGCCAACCCGCAGAGGGCGACACGCCTATTTCCCTTTGGCGTCGCATCCGAATGATGAAAAGCAGAAATTGGAGTTGTTGGCGGGCAATACTTTATGCGTTAAAAGAGGCAATGGTAGCCGTACTGCGAGTCTCGCTTAAAACATCTTGGCTAGCAGCTTTCTTTGTCGCATTGTCCCTGACTCATGCTTTCGTCCACGCACTAACGTACATTTACGAACCTGTTGCGGTAGAAGACCCTCTACGGCGTGAAATTAGTCGGGGCCCGCCCAAACCCTTTATTCCTATTCCCAAGATTGAAGCTGGTGGCTGCGCTCGCAGCGACTCACTCGTCCGCTCGCTGATTTTTTAGCGGGGCGGTTCCACCTGCATTCTGTTTTTTTTTAAACCTGTAAACGCCAAAAAACCGCTGCTCTCTAATTGGAACCTAGCTTGCAACGGCTTTTTGGATTCACACTCACCAGGCGGTGAGCCGTAAACTCGTGAATACATCATACCCCACTGGGGAAAATTCTGCATTTCCAAAATTTAATCCTTTCATCCGCAAGCACCTGACTGAATGGGTTGAAGGCTCAGCCGTATCAGAAGTGATCGCCTCTCTCAACATCGAATCTCTGACCGTCAAAGAACTCAACGAACGCATCCTTCCAAAGGAACCCATCAAA
The DNA here is from genome assembly GCF_036705085.1 of Microcoleus sp. B6-A1. Taxonomy (NCBI): domain Bacteria; kingdom Bacillati; phylum Cyanobacteriota; class Cyanophyceae; order Oscillatoriales; family Microcoleaceae; genus Microcoleus; species Microcoleus sp. B6-A1. The sequence continues at coordinate 1,978 of NZ_JAUBTU010000048.1, read as the reverse complement.
ACAGGGGGCTGGTGGTGTCGTGGCGTTAACTGGCGGACAGGCGTATTCATGGGTACGCGGTACGGACAAGGCAAGCCAGACAAGCCACACCAACCAGAAGGTTCTAAACCGCGCAAATACCTCACAGGTAGCGGCATGGAACCCGACGCAATCTTCCTAGCCATGCCCGATAAAGATTATTGGGCAAAGGTTCACACTGACAAATCCATCCCCCGTCATTGGACAGAGGGAACCAAAAAAGCGGGCGCGGGTTTAAGTATTGACCTAGCTGTCATCGCTCTAACGGGTGTTTGGAATTGGGGTAAAGATGGGGAACTGGCGCGCCGTGTGAAGGAGTGGGCACAACCCGACACCCTCCACTACATAGATTTTGACTCCGACTATGCGGCTAACCCATCTTGCCGTGCAGCCATTTTGAAGTTTGGCCGATTACTGGAACAGGAGGGCTGCGAGGTACACGTAACTGTTTGGGATACCAAGTTTAAGGGGATGGATGACTTTATCAAGGCTAACGGCGGTGACGCCTTCAAAGAGGCTGTAGCGAACGCGCCAACTCTAGCCAAGTGGGAGAAACAGCTTAAGAAAGGCGATCGCAAAAATGACACAAACCCTAGTAATTCTCTAACTCCTCACCCGCGCACGTATGAGAATGTAGTATCTTTGTCATCTTCTAGTAGTGAGAGCGACTACATCCCAGATACTGCACCCGTTCCAGGGCAAAACTTCATACAAAAGGCAGAGGCTGCGTTATTCACGGAGGGGCATTGGAGGTCGATAGGCGGTATTCTTTACCGCTTCACAGGGGAGCTTTATGAGGAGCGCCCTGAAGAAGCAGAAAAAAGTCGCATTGGCGATTGGCTAAATACTTACTCAGAGAAGGTAAAGGGTGTTTACGTCTGCAATCGAGCTAACTCAGCTAGCATCGATCAGGTTTACGACTGGGTAGTCAAGCGGCGCGCTGTAAGTATCAAAAACATCAACCCGCCTGGTTTGAATTGCTCTAACGGGGTAGTAATAGTCAATCGTGACGGCTCCCATACTCTTATACCGCATAGTCCTGACAAGATTTACACCTATGTGGGGTGCAAATATGACCCTGATATTGACACCACAGATTGCGATCGCCTTTTAGAGTGTCTTGAGCCAGAGCAGCGGGAAATTTTTATGAGGACGGTTGCTGCTGCATTATGCCTCCCCCTTGCTCGGCTCAGGATGTCCCGTGTCAAAGGACTGCTGTGTCACGGGGATGGGAGTAACGGTAAGGATACCTTGAGGACTGTGTTGGTGAAAGTTCTGGGGCGGGGTGTCACGAGTAAAACTCTAAAGGATTTCCAGGTCTATGATGCTGGCCGGAAATTTCCACTGGCCGGTCTTGAGAATTCTCTGTGCAACTGGTCTAGTGAGAATTCTGACACAACAAAATTAGACAAGCTGCAAAGCCTCAAGCAGTTCATCAGCGGGGATGTGTTGACAATTGAGCATAAGGGTCGCGGGGAATATCCCTATGAACCGCAAGCCATCTTTTTGGCGAATTGCAACATCCTGCCGTCTATCAGTACCGACTCTAAAGCCATCACTAGCCGCTACTGCATCTTAAGTTTCAAGAAGATATACGACATGAACCCGGACTTGAGCAAGGGTGAGTTACAAGCTGACCCCAGATTTAAGCTAGACCCAGATTTTATTGCTGACCAAATTGCCCCAGCTTTTCTTAAAAGAATGTTGGAGCGGATACCTCTGATACTGGAAGAGGGTATTAACTATGGCTCAGGCGACGCAGCTTTGCGGGAAGCTCAGGAAAAATCACAGCACCTTTGGCAGTTTGTCAGGGATGTTGGGTATGAAGCTGGCAAGGGTGAGCGGGTTTACGCAAAAGACCTGTGGCAAGAGCTGAAAGATTGGTAAGTAGTTAAGCAAAATTAATTACATAATTATCTCCAAATTCTTTAAGAATTTTTTCTACAGATGAAACAAGAGA